>JALTLP010000328.1 GCA_027001895.1 Chromatiales bacterium
CTTAACCTACAGTGGAGAACAAAAATGTTATACAAAACAAATAATAAGGACAGTTTTAAACCGTCAATCCAGGGCTTTAAGCCGGCATCCATTCTTTTATTCGCAATCGTACTAACCGCCTGTGGTGGTGGCAGCGGTGGTGGTTCTGCACCAGCAGATACTAGCCCCGGCAACAGTAACCCGGGAGGTACTGCACCTTACAATAAACGAATATCTGAGTCGGTGATGGACTTTGATAATAATGGCGTAATGGATGCACGTTTTGACTTTCTATACTTTCCAGATGGTCGAATTCAGATGATTACCTATACCTATACGGGGGATGGTACTCCGGATATTTACAACCCGTATTACGTTGCAAGTACTCAACGGGCAGATACCGAGTTTACTTATGACGCAAATGGAAAATTAACAGGTTTTAAACTTGATATTGATAACGGCCAATCAGTCAATAATGTCACCTACACTTACAATGGTAACCAGTTTGTAAGGGCTGATTTAGTCGTTACCTCGGCGGGCTCAACGTCTAACCTGACCGGTGTGGTGACCTATGTGAATGGTTTGGCCGCTCAATATAACCTGAGCATGGCGGGTAACTCAGTTATGAACTATCAGTTTACTTATAATACCAGCAATCAGGTGATTCAATCGGTGCAAACTTTTGCGGGTTCGAGTAACCCGGTTACTTCAACCTATAGCTGGAATGCGGATGGGTCGTTACAAAAAGTCAGTAATGCCGATTCCTTTTCTAGCTGGGATGAAACTTATATTCATAGTGGTGGGGTACTGGTGCAAAAGGATTTTACTTTTAGTAAGCCGCCGACAAATTCCAAAAATACTAATGTTTCCTGGCTGTATGTTTATCAGAATGGTGATTTTATCCGTACCGACTTTGACCTGAATATGGATGGCAGCATCGACAGTACGATAACAAACACCGTAGTGAGCGGGGCATGTACACCGGTTTATTTAAATATTCCAGATGACATCACCGGCACAGGGGGTGACGGGATAGTGGGTTCACCCAATGGGTTAACCTGGTGTGGTTAAAAATTAACCATTTTTCAGATAATCAAATTACCGATTATTTGCAATAAAAGTGGGTTTAAGTAGAATGGTTGCAAGTATTTCAATAATAAAAAATTGTTATCCTGGTAAGCATAAAAACACAATAAACGGATGCAGTAAACGGCCTGAAATTAATAATGGCAGTATCGTTTAACAAAGAATTTACAGGGATTTAAAGAGTAGCTAACTATTTACTTGTAGCCCCCACTTTAAAGTCTTTCAGATATTATTAAATTATATTTATAAAAAGAGGATTGATTAATGAGTTATTCACGTTCGATAAAATATCTCAGTGTTACAGCATGTAGTGTGCTATTAACGGGTTGCTTCAGTACGGCGCCTATTCTTGGTGGTGGTTCGGGAGACACAATATCTGGCGCAGCAGCAGGTTCGAGCAGCACAGAAAAAGGTGAGCTTGAAAGTTGTAAAAACCCCCTGGGTACGGTTTCTTTATTTGAAGACCATACGCTTCCCTGGTGGAACTATTATCACCGTCATTATTACAGCAAGCTGGGTTCAACCATCCCTGTTATTCGTATGATGGTGCAAAAGTCGAATTGTTTTGTGGTTGTGGAGCGTGGTGCTGCAATGAAGTCAATGCGAAGAGAACGTGCGTTGATGAATTCGGGTGAGCTGCGTGGTAATAGCAATATGGGTGCCGGACAAATGGTCGCTGCTGATTACACGCTTAACCCGTCAGTTACTTTCCAGCAAAGTAATATGGGTAAAATTACCGGTGCTGCACGTCGTTTCTTACCTGGCTCATCGTGGTTTAGTGGTTCTGCTGGTGCAAAGAGTAATGAAGCAACAACAACACTGTTATTAATTGATAACCGTTCCGGTGTTCAGGTTTCATCTTCTATTGGTAGCGCGAAAAACTTTGACTTAAGTTTTAGTGGTTACTCATGGGCACGCGGTGGCTTTGGTGGTGCAAGTGGTTTTTCCAAAACGCCGGAAGGCAAGGTTATTATGGCTGCTTTTGTTGATTCGTATAACCAGATGGTAAAGGCTTTACGTAAGTATAAACCACAAAGAGTTAAAGGTGGTTTAGGTGCTGGCGGTGCACTGGAAGTTGATGGTCAGTCACGAGCGAAACCGATGAAAAAAAAAGTAATTAAGAAACGTTCGTCGCGCAGCAGTGTTGCTGTATCTGGTAACAGCCACATAAATGTATCACGTGCTCGATCTCATAATGTATCGGTAGATGAATATGATCCGAATGCGTTAAATAACTATTACAAAGCATTGAAAAAGGCCGTGAAGAATTTGTCTAACTTTGCCAACATGGGGCCTGATCAAATTAAAGCTATTGGCCAATATAATAATACAGGTATTAACTTGTGGACGTTGATGTGGTCGAGCGGTTTTGCAGGCGATTTTGAAACTTCCAAAATTGAACTGGAATCATGGCCGCTTGATGCCCGACAAAAAGGCTGGAAAATTCTGGGGCGTAAAATTAAAAAGTATAATAAACTTTTTTATAAACACCGCAAGTCTATATTAGCGAACAAAGCAACAACTAAAGATGTAAAAAGAAAACTTAAAGCGATAGAGCTTGTTACAGAAAAGTCGTTGTTTGAAGATAGTTAAGTCGTTATTGCTTTTATTGCCCCCTCCCCAACCCTCCCCCGAAATGGGGG
>JALTLP010000329.1 GCA_027001895.1 Chromatiales bacterium
CTCACCTTTGGTAAAGGTAACCGGTAACGGTGCATAATTTTTCATCAGGTAATCAGTCATTACTCAATTCTTTTTAGTTAATCCTAAAATTAATATCCCGTTTTTTTCTGCGGGAAAACCATCAATTCTAGACTTTTCGCCAGTTTTAGGCAAATCACAGTGCTTCAAATAGTGGATATAAAAGCCAGTAATTAAAATAAAAAAGGTGAAAAAAAACCGGCAAAGTATTATTTATGCCGGTTTTTTTTATTGAGGTTAAGTTCTTTGCTGCTTAGAAAGGAAAACCACCGTGTCCGTAACCAACCATGCTCATTAGCATTGGGATAGAAAGAACAGTATTAGTACGTGAAGCCATTAAAGCAACGCCTTTGGCTGCTGCAATTTGTTCTGCACTTGCATCAACAATGCCGAGGATTTTCTTCTGGTTTGGCCAGATAAATACCCAAACATTGAACAGCATAATGGTACCTAACCATGCACCAACACCGATAATCTGGAAGCCTTCGGCAAAAGTAAAGGCAGACATTGCACCGCCTGGAGCCAGGTTTTGTAAAGCGCCAACACCGGTTACCCATGTGGCAACTGCGCCCCAACGGAACCAGAGCAGTGCGCGTGGCGCCACGTATTTGTTGATAGCAGCGGGGCCAGGGCCGTCTGAGTCTGCCAATGCAGCACCCACGCCGGGTACTTGTACAAAGTTAAAGTAGTAAAGCAGGCCAATCCAGACAACACCGGATAAAACGTGTAGCCAAACTTCAAGTGACAGAGTGTTTAGCGCACCGCCGCCCATAGCAAGCATAATAATAATAGCCAGGATAAAACCGGTGGCAATTGTGCCAGGTATCGATTTTAGTGGATTCATGTAAATCTCCCCTATATGTGTAGGTTTGTCGTTATAAAAAGTTTGAGTAGTTTACTACAGTATTGTTTGCCGCTGTACCTCTAATTAACCACACAGCGGTAATTCTTAAAATATCAATTCGTTTAATATCACGTTATATTAGCTTCTATGGATGCCATTGAACTCAGTCTTTTTTCAAATAGACTTGCTGCTGTTTGTGATGAAATGGGGGCAATTTTACAGCGCGCGGCTTTTTCGCCCAATATTCGGGACAGGCTGGATTTTTCCTGTGCTATCTTCGATGCCAATGGGGATTTGTGCGCTCAGGCAGCGCATATTCCGGTACATCTAGGCAGCATGGCCTATGCCATGCAGGACATTGTTAGACAGTTTGAATGGCAGGCCGGTGATATGGTGATTGTGAATGACCCTTACCTGGGCGGGACCCATTTACCCGATATCACCTTTATTTCCCCGCTTCTAAAAGATGGCAAGTTGCTCGCTTTTGTTGCTAACAGGGCGCATCATGCTGATATTGGAGCGGATACCCCCGGCTCGATGCCGATATCATCAAGCCTGGATGAAGAAGGTCTGGTCATACCCCCTACTTATATATATCAACAAGGCCAGCTTCAGCAGACGATAATGAACACCTTGCTCGATGCCACCCGAAGTGCTGAAACGGTTAAAGGTGATGTGGCAGCGCAAATAAGCGCCAACCAAACCGGTTGCCAAAGACTCGATGAACTGGTGCAGACCATGTCGATTAGCGCTTTTTGCCATGCGCTTGGTGAATTGAACGATTATGGTGAGCGCTTGGCGCAACCAGTGTATCAAAGTATTCCAGATGGACAGTACGGCTTTACCGATTTTATGGACGATGACGGCCAGGGTCAGCAAAATATTCCAATATCGGCATGTATCGAGGTTAAAAACCATCAGATCCATGTTGATTTTAGCGGAACGGCAAAACAGGTAGCCGGCAATATAAATTGTCCGTTATCGGTAGCCGCGGCTGCGGTGTATTACGTGTTTCGCTGTTTATTGCCTGCGTATACACCGGCCTGCGCCGGAACTTTTCGCGCCATACGCTTAACCGCGCCAGAGGCTTGTCTGGTTAACGCAACCCGACCGGCGGCAGTGGCGGCGGGTAATGTGGAAACCAGTACGCGTATAGTTGATGTGATTATGGGTGCGTTGTTAAAAGCCATCCCGGATAAAATGGCGGCGGCCAGCCATGGCAGCATGAATAATATTGCGATGGGATTTGCCGGGGATAAAACCCAGGCAGCCTGGGATTATTACGAAACCATTGGCGGTGGTATGGGAGCAAGTCCGAAAACAAACGGGCTTGATGCGGTACAAACGCATATGACGAATACCCTCAACACGCCGGTAGAAGTACTGGAAACAAGTTACCCGTTAAGAATAAAACAGTATGCTGTGCGCCGGGCATCCGGTGGGCATGGTAAACATAAAGGGGGTGACGGTATTATTCGTGAGTACCAGTTTTTACACGATGCCAGTGTTACCCTGTTAACCGAACGTCGCAGCCAGTCACCCTGGGGAGTAAAAGGTGGTGACGGGCAAACAGGTAACAACCGTTTAAATGGTAAAGTGCTACCCGCTAAAACCAGTTTAAAAGTAAAAGCGGGCGATTGTTTAAAAATAGAAACTCCTGGTGGTGGGGGGTGGGGTTCAATTTGAAAAATATTTTTTAACAACAGCAATTCGGCGAGATAGAAAGTTATTAAACCACGGCGACATAGCGGACACGACGGGATAAAAATTTTAACCACGAAGAACACAAAGGACACGAAGAAAGAAATAATTAAAACGGAGTAAGAAATTTGTCACCATTCCCCC
>JALTLP010000330.1 GCA_027001895.1 Chromatiales bacterium
AAGTCGCTAAAAAAAAAGCTAAAAAGAAAGCAGCTAAAAAACGTAAATAAGCGTTTTAAGCTCTAAAACTAAAAAGCCTGTAGCATTACAGGCTTTTTTTTGCTCAAAATTTAAACCAATTAGTATTTTTTTAGGCCAATCTGGCTATATCAGAGCTCGTATCAATCAAAATATCTTCATTGAATATAATTTAGCTTAAAAAAAGTTCGTAGGCGGGATTATCCGACTCATTCCAGTGTGGGTACTTTATTTCTGATAAAAATTCAGAAAATTCAGCCTGCTGATCATCAGGAACCTGGATACCAACCAGAATTCTGCCATAAGCCGCGCCGTGGTTTCGATAATGAAACAGGCTGATATTCCAGTCTTCGCCCATATGTTCCAAAAAGCGTAATAAAGCACCCGGCCGTTCCGGAAACTGGAAACGGTATAAACATTCTTTAGCTTTAATGTCGGACTGCGTTTTGTTGTGTCCACCAACCATATAGCGAATGTGGATCTTTGCCATTTCATTATCCGTCATATCAATAACCGGGTAATCCCTGGCTTTTAAGCTGGCAATCAGTTTGTTCTTATCCTCAACACCCTTTGCCAGTTTTATACCAACAAAGATATGAGCCTTGTCACTGCCGGCAAAACGGTAATTAAACTCCGTGATTCCGTGATGACCAATAACTTTACAGAACGTGCGAAAACTTCCCGGTTTTTCAGGAATCGTCACCGCCAGGATGGCTTCGCCCTGTTCACCAATTTCGGCTCGTTCGGCCACATGGCGTAAGCGGTCGAAATTAATATTGGCACCGCTAACAATTGCAACCATATTTTTTGAGTTTAATGCATTCGTTTCCAGGTATTTTTTAATTCCGGCTACAGACAATGCGCCGGCAGGTTCGGCTATTGCACGGGCATCATCAAAAATATCCTTAATTGCAGCACATATTTCATCGGTGGTAATCGTCAGCACTTCATCCACGCAATGCTTTGCTATGTTAAAAGGCTGCTCACCAATTTGCCGTACCGCAACACCGTCAGCAAAAATACCCACCTGGTCGAGCACCTTTCGCTCACCTGTCTCCATCGCTATAGCCAGACAAGCTGCATCTTCCGGCTCTACTGCAATAATTTTAATATCCGGTTTTTTTGCTTTTAAATAAGCGGCAACACCTGCCACCAGACCACCGCCACCCACCGGGATAAAAACAATGTCCATATTCTGGCATTGTTGCAATAGCTCAATGGCAATGGTTCCCTGCCCCGCAATAACATCCATATCGTCATAAGGATGAACAAAAACCCGCTGTTGCTCGGCAGCTATTTCCTGAGCACGCTCATAAGCATCATCATAAGTATTGCCATGCAGCACCACTTCACCACCAAGGCTGCGTACCGATTTTACCTTTATGTCCGGGGTTGTTTTAGGCATCACAATAATCGCAGGTATTTTCAGTTTTTGAGCAGCCAGCGCCACCCCCTGAGCATGGTTCCCCGCCGAAGCGGTAATCACTCCCTGCTTTCGCTCGTTATCACTTAACTGGCGTATCCGGTTAAAAGCCCCACGTAATTTAAAGGAAAAGACCTGCTGTGAATCTTCGCGTTTTAGCAGGATATTGTTTCCCAGCCGCGCCGATAATTTAGCAGCTTTTTCAAGCGGCGATTTCAGCGCAACCTCGTAGACCTGGGCGTTGTCGATTAATTCGAGTACTTTTGTTATTTGTGGATGCATATATTCTTCTTCAAAACAGGACATGAGAGCCAATGCTTACTATAATGGCGGTTTTCCCAATCAACAACGTTTTTTTAATTATAAAGGTCTGTGCGGTTGGGGTTTAAGCACAGAATGCGCGGAGAAGATACGATGACACAAGATGAAATGAAACAGGCGGTTGCCAAAGCAGCGATTGAATATGTTGAAGCAGGTACCATTATTGGCGTTGGCACCGGCTCGACAGCCAATTTTTTTATAGACGAACTGGCCAAAATTAAGCATAAAATTGATGGTACCGTGGCCAGCTCCATCGCCAGTGCCGAACGCTTAAAAGGTCATGGTATCGAGGTTTTTGATTTAAACAACGTCAACGAAATATCCGTTTATATTGATGGTGCAGATGAAACCAACCGTCATCTGCATCTTGTTAAAGGTGGTGGTGGTGCCCTGACTCGTGAAAAAATCGTTGCTGCGGCCAGTAAAAAGTTTGTTTGTATCGCCGATGATTCAAAATTAGTTGATGTTCTGGGTAAATTCCCTCTACCTGTCGAAGTTATTCCAATGGCGCGCAGTTTTGTGGCCCGCGAGCTGGTTAAACTCGGTGGCGAACCGGTATTGCGCGAAGGTTTTACTACCGATAATGGTAACGTGATTCTCGATGTGCATAATATGGAAATTATGGAACCCACCAAACTGGAACAAACGCTTAATAATATTACCGGTGTTGTTACCAATGGCCTGTTTGCGATTAAACCCGCCGATGTTTTGTTGCTGGGTGGGCAGGATGGGGTAAAGGTTTTAGATTAGACGTGGCAATCTTTGTTTTATTATAAAAGTATTTCGCCTCGCTCACTTCGTGCGCTCGCAACAACCCTTTATATCGTTGCGAGAAGTGGAACGACGAAGCAATCTGTTTTTTGTGATTGCAAGATTGCCACGCTCACTTTGTGCGCTCGCAACAACCCTTTTTGTCGTTGCGAGCGCACAAAGTGAG
>JALTLP010000331.1 GCA_027001895.1 Chromatiales bacterium
GATGCACGTCGTGTTGTTTGCCTTCGGCATCGCAGTCCGGGCAGTGTTGTGGAATACGTTGTTCGCTGCCGCAATGGTGACAACGGAGTCGGTGCGCTTTCTGGTGCAGGGTAAAATAGGAATCGCAGCGCGGGCAATGCGATAACCAGCCGCACTCGTAGCACATAAGTACCGGTGCGAAGCCGCGCCGGTTTAAAAAAAGTAATACCTGATTGCCAAGTTGCAGGTGTTCTCGCATACGCTGAATAAGCTGTGCAGATAAACCATGTTCCAGTTTCTGGCTGCGCACATCGAGTAAATGAATATCGGGTAACTGCGCAGCACCGGCGCGTTGGCTGAGGGCGAGTTTTGTAAAGCGCTGTTGTTCTACGTTATACAGTGTTTCAAGCGATGGGGTGGCGGAGCCTAAAACAATAGGGATATTCGCATTACGCGCACGCATTATGGCAACGTCGCGCGCCGAATAGCGCAGGCCGTCCTGTTGCTTTAAAGACAGGTCGTGTTCTTCATCAATAATAATTAAACCCAGCTTGCTAAAGGGCGCGAACACAGCCGAGCGAGTGCCAATTAGCACACCGGCTGTTTGTGCGTTGTTAGCACTTACTTCTGAGCCAAAGCCTTTCACGGCAAGCCAGTTATTAAGCCGCTCGCTGTCATTCATGGACGAGTGCAGTACGGCTATGTTGGTATTAAGGTGACGATTAAAGCGTTCTACTAGTTGAGGGGTTAGGCCAATTTCCGGCACCAGCACAAGCACTTGCTGATCACGTTTAAGTACTTCAAGAATAACCTGCATATAGACTTCGGTTTTACCGCTGCCGGTAATCCCTTCGAGCAGAAAAGCCTGATGTTGACCGAGTGCGCCAATAATCTTGTCTGCTGCCTGTTGTTGTTCCGTATTTAAGGCGTGCAGTGCCTGGGTTGTTTGCTTAGGCGAGTCTGCAAACAGTTTTGCCTGTTGAGACGGGTTAATCAGGCCCTTTTCTTCAAGTTGTCCAATCGGGTTTCGCCAGTTTTGCCATTGCTGGTTAAGCTGTTCGGCCGTTAGCGTGGTATCGGGATTTGACTGGAAGTATTCGAGAATTTGGCGTTGCTTACTGGCACGACCTAGCGATTCGACCGGGGTTGTGCGGCCCAGCTCGCTGAGCTGCCATAAGCGCTGGGTAACCGCTAACGCCGGTTTACCTTGCCGCAATAATGCAGGCAGAGCATGGGCGAACACTTCACCTACCGGGTATTGGTAATAGCGGCTCATCCAGCTGAGTAATTTAAAAATGTCTTCACTGATAACTGGCTGGCTATCTAGTACTTCGCCGATATGCTTGAGCTTTGTAATATCATATTGGCTTTGGCCGCCGCATTTCAGCACAATACCAATAAGCTGTTGCCGGCCGAAGGGAACTTTTACCCGTACACCCGGTATTAGCTGGCTTTGCATGGTTTTTGGTGCAAGGTAGTCAAAAGCCTGGCGAAGCGGTTTGGCTATTGCAACCTGTACCGTCACAAGCTGGTCGAGAGCCGGGGTTTGTTCAAAGAGAGAGTCCTGCATAGACCGCTACGTTACCAGATGTAGCAAGCAGATTAACAGTACAAGCAACACCGCAAAGCTGGATTGAGCAAAATTAGTTCAAAACGTGGCGTGAATAAAGCAGTTAGTGTTGCAACTTAAAGTAGCTTCGAGCTTTAAAAGCTTAAGGTCTTGTTGTTTTTCAGGGTGGACCCTTATCCACAATTCCTGTGGATAACTTTGTGGATGAAATGGGGTAATGGAAGAATATGCCGCGTAAATACTACAGTTTTGTTACATTGGTTAAATTTTAACCACTCGATAAATTATTCAATATAATCAATATGTTATATTATTTTTATAGGCTATTTTTGTTTATATGTTGAATTTTTTAGAGCCATAATTTGCTTAAAATATAGACGTATATTAGTTGTGTATAACATTCAAAAAAAGATTAAAAAAAGCCTTGTATTTCGTTTTGAATTTGTTAAAAGCGATTTTGCCAAACGCTGGCAAATAGCTCAAAAAAAGGTATCGGGGGCACCTTTTGGGTGTCTGCTAACACAAAATGGGCGCTAATCCCGTAAATATTAATGGTGTAATTTAGCCGGTATTAATGCTTAACTATAGGTACAGAAATTAATTTACCTGTTATTTAATATCGTTAATCAAGGAGAAAAATATGGCGCTTTATACCTGTGAAAAGTGTGGAATGAGCATCGGTGAAATGACTTGCGGTCAATGTGGCAAGCAGCTTGAACACAATACAATTCAGGCCGATGATGGCCGTGATATTCATGTATCAGAATGCCCAGATGGGCATGGTAAGGTGAAATCACCAATGTGCTGTGGGCAGGATATGACACGTAATGCTTAGTGTCTGGTTTTAGGTTATAAAAAAGCCGCTTTAAAAGCGGCTTTTTTTATGCGGATTGAATTTTAAAATAATGTACGCTGAATAGTTTGTTTGGGTCGGTCCAGACCTTAACCGGGACAAAGCCTGCTTTCTTTGCAAGTGCCTGGAATTCTTCTATGGTGTATTTGTAAGAACTTTCGGTATGGATGCTCTGGTCTTTTTCAAATTTAAAATGATGCTCACCGATTGAAACCGTATGTGCCTCGTTGCTGATCAGATGCATTTCTATTCGGCCAAGCTCTTCGTTATAAAAAGCACGGTGGCTAAAGTTGTCTGGATCAAAACCGGCGTCGAGCTCGGTACTGATCCGGTTTAACAGGTTTTGATTAAATGCTGCGGTATAACCGTCGCTATCATTATAAGCCGCATCGAGTCGCTGTTTATCTTTTTTAAGGTCAACACCAATTAACAGGCCGCCCTCTTTTTCACCACGTAACATTTGCGCAAGGTGATTGAGAAAGTCAACCGCATGCTCCGGGTCAAAATTACCGATACTGGAACCCGGAAAAAAAGCGACTTTACGTGCATGAGTATGACAAGGTGGCAATGCGAAAGGTTGGGTATAGTCAACACAGGCAGCATGTACTTCAAGCCAGGGGTATTCACTGGCAATATCCTCTGCGGCCATACGCAGGTAATCTTTTGAAATGTCCATTGGCATATAGGCTTTGGGATTAATGCTGTCTAGCATCAGGCGAACTTTTTCACTGCTGCCACTGCCGGGCTCAATAAGCAAACAGTCATCGCCAATGTGCTTTGTAATATCGTCAAGGTTGTTTTTGATGATGTCTATTTCGGTACGGGTTGGGTAGTACTCCTTTGTTTTGCAAATGGCATCGAATAACTTTGAACCCGTCTCATCATAAAAAAACTTCGGTGCAAGGACACGTGGTGATGCCTTCATACCTTTTATAACTTCATCGAGTAAATCTGCCTGAGCAGGGTGATAGTCATAAAAATAAATCGGGTTGTCATTTTTATTTTGTGTGCACGAAGAACTCGAACTTGTCATGTAATATCCTTTGCTAATCGAAAGCCACTATATTGCCAGCGCTCGTGTGGGTAGAAAAAATTGCGATAGGTTTTTCTTATATGCTCCAGTGGTGTTGCACAGGAGCCGCCGCGTAAGACCAGTTGGCTACTCATAAATTTGCCATTGT
Organism: Chromatiales bacterium; assembly: GCA_027001895.1. Lineage (GTDB taxonomy): Bacteria > Pseudomonadota > Gammaproteobacteria > UBA6429 > Thiohalophilaceae > SZUA-37. The sequence goes on from JALTLP010000331.1 coordinate 3,584, forward strand.
ATTCACCAAGCGCGCCAGGCCTTGCATGGTAACCGGGGTAAGCTGCATAGGCGCTCTGGGTCCATTCCCAGACATCGCCAAACATTTGTTGCAGGGTATTATTATCTTTGGCTGTAACACTGGCCGGTTGTAATAAATCGCTGTCCCGAAAGTTACCTTCTATAGTAAGGTTTTCAGTTGCTACCTCCCATTCCATTTCGGTGGGCAGGCGTATTCCGGTTTGTTGTAAGTCTTTCCAGCGGGCAAAGGCAGCCGCTTCATAAAAACTGACATGACATACCGGTGCATCCATATCAACCGGTTGCATACCCTGTAGTGTCATGTTGTGCCAGAGGTTATCAATTTTTTCCCAGTACAACGGAGCTTGCCAGTTCTGCTGGTTTATAATTTTCCAGGCATCGGCTAACCAGTAGTCTGGTTTTTTATAGCCGTCATCATGAATAAACTCCAGGTATTCGGCATTGTTAACAGGGTGTGATGCCAGCATAAAATCTTCTACATATACCTGGTGAAGAGGGCCTTCGTTGTCATAGGCGAAGTCAGTTTTGCTGGTTATGTTATCTGTACCATAGTTTAGTGAGGAGCCGATAATTTTAAGGCCGCCGTCAATTTTAATCCATTGAGTGTTTAGTGTGTCAGCATTGTGCTGATCTTGTGGGGCTGCGGAAGCTTTTTTGTAAGCCGGGCGTAATGGGTTGCTGGCAAAAATATGTTTTATATCGGTAAGCAGAAGTTCCTGGTGCTGTTGCTCATGGTTTAAACCCAGTATGGTTCTGCTGGTAATTGTTTTACTGTCGCGATGATGGCTGTTAAGTAAAAGCTCATGCATGGCCTTGTCAACATGGTGGCGGTATTTATAAACCTCGTTAATGCTGGGCCGTGAAAGCAGACCACGCTGGTGGCGTGGATGATATTCGCCGATGGTGTCGTAGTAAGAATTAAACAACACAGCAAACTTTGGATGAAATTCTTTATAGTTTTTAGCAAAAGGTTTTAACAGCAGGGTTTCGAAAAACCAGCTAGTATGGGCAAGGTGCCACTTTGGCGGGCTGACTTCAGGCATGGTTTGTATACAGAAGTCTTCAGTTTCAAGCGGCTCGCATAGTAACATGCTGTCTTGCCGTATTCGATGGTAGTGTTCTGCAAGTGTTTGTTGTACTTCAGAACCATCAGCAGGTTTGGTTTCCATTCTGTGAACTCTTATTTATCATTTATAATAAATTGTTAGAGTAGAGTACTGCATAATCCTTAACAATTACCCAGATTATTTATACGCTAATTTTCAGAAAAATTCATCACAATTTATCATCGAAGTGCTTTTAGGGCATCAATAATGGCCTTTGGTTCCATGCGTTTTTTGTAATCGGTATCGGCAAAGGCGGCGCGAACAATGCCGTTTTTATCAATGACCAAAGTACCGGGAACCGGTAATTCATTACGGCCTTTGCCATTAAAGTCTTCAAGATTAAGCCCCAGCTTTTTATAAACGGCAACAAGATCTTTAGGCACGGTAAAAAACAGTTTGTATTTTTTTATAACCGAACTGTCGAGGTCACTGAGAATATCAAAAGGAAAGTGTCCTTTTTTTACCTGTTCTAAAGATTTATCCGGTTTTTGTGGGGTGATAGAAATCAGGGTCGCACCATAACGTGTAAATGCTGGCAGGTTTTGTTTAAGCGCGCGTAACTCCAGGTTGCAAAACGGGCACCAGGCACCGCGATAAAAGTTAATAATCACCGGGCCTTTTTTAAGCAAGGAATAAAGCTGGATTTGTTTTCCGTAAACATTGGGCAGGCTAAAATCCGGTGCTTTATCGCCGACCTGTAAGCCAGGATTCGGCATGGCTTTGGCCAGATCGCGGGCGGCTTTTTCTATCACAGCCAGGTCATGTTTACTGAATTTTGGGGCGTTCTTATAGCTGGCCTCTTGCTTCATGTATTGTTGAATCTGTTCGGCCAATGTTGTTTCAGCTTGTGCCGGTAAACAGAAAATAAGCGAGAAAAATAAAAGATAAACAGCGTGGAGATAGTTTTTCATTGTTCTACGTCCTGTATGATAAATGGAAACTTTATTTGAGCAAGGGTTAAGTATATGCTCAAATATAAAGTGTCACTAGTGAATTTTTTTACAAAGCATATAAGGCTTTTCTATTACTAATAGACAAGTCTGTAATAAAGGAGTTTAGATATGAAAAAGAATCTGTTTAAAGGGATAAGTATATTGCTGTTGTTAGGCTTTACTACGGTTTTGCAGGCAAAGGTTGTAACCAAAGTTATTCCATACAGTATTAATGGTGTAAAAATGACTGGCTATTATGCATTTGATAATTCGATAAAAGCTAAACGCCCCGGTGTGCTGGTGGTTCATGAGTGGTGGGGGCATAACGACTATGCGCGTAAGCGAGTACGTATGTTAGCCAGGCTGGGATACAGTGCCTTTGCACTGGATATGTACGGTACGGGTAAAGTTGCCAACCATCCTGATACAGCAAAAAAATTTATGATGGAAGTTATTCAAAATATGGACACCGCAAGACAGCGATATAAAAAAGGCTTAAGCGTTTTAAAAGCACAGTCAGCCACAGACAGTAATAAACTGGCCGCAATCGGTTATTGTTTTGGTGGTGGTGTGGTACTGGATATGGCGCGCCAGGGTTTACCTCTTAAAGGGGTAGTGAGTTTTCACGGTAGTTTAGGTACCAAACAGCCGGCAGTAAAAGGCAAGGTTAGGGCAAAAGTTCTGGTGCTTAATGGTGCGGATGATCCCTTTACCAAACCTGAACAAATTACTGCCTTTAAAGAAGAAATGAAAAATGCAGGTGTAAAATTCGAGTTTGTAAATTACAAAGGAGCAAAGCATAGTTTTACCAACCCGGCAGCAGATGGCTTTGCTAAAAAGTTTAAAATGCCACTGGCTTATAATGCCGAGGTCGATAAAAAGTCGTGGGCAAAAATGCAGGTATTTTTTAAAGATATATTTAAATAATAAAGATGGATTGGAAAAAAATAGCGCAGCATATTAGCGATACAACTGGTGAGAGTTTTGAAGTTCAAAACTACAGTAGTGTCGGTGGTGGCTGTATTAATTCGGCTTACCGAATTGCATCAGCAGATAAAACCTGTTTTGTAAAAATGAACTCGGCAAACAAGCTAAGAATGTTTGAAGCAGAGGCCGAAGGTCTGGTCGAGTTAGCAAAAGCCAATGCAGTACGAGTACCGGCTGCTGTGTGTACGGGAGTGGTTGGATCGCAGGCATATATTGTTATGGAAGATATTGTCTTAAGTGGTCGTGGTAGTATGGCAGAATTTGCAGAACAACTGGTAAAGCAGCATCAGTATACAGTTGATAAATTTGGTTGGCACCGTGAAAATACCATTGGTTCAACGCTGCAAGAAAATACCTTTGAGTCAGATTGGCAAACTTTCTGGAACAAACATCGTTTGGGCTTTCAGCTAAAGCTGGCCAGGCAAAATGGCGCCAGTAAAAGTTTGCTGGATAAGGGTGAGCGGATACAGGCTGACCTTGCCAGCTTTTTTGGATCTTATAAACCTCAAGCTTCGTTGTTGCACGGTGATTTATGGTCAGGCAATTATGCTTTTAGCCAGGGTGGTGAGCCGGTTATCTTCGACCCTGCAACCTATTACGGTGACCGTGAAGCAGACCTCGCCATGACCGAATTATTTGGTGGCTTTTCCCAGGATTTCTATAGTCATTACAATTCTATATGGAAAGTGGGGGAAGGCTATCAAATTCGTAAGATTTTGTATAATTTATATCATATATTGAATCATTTTAACCTATTTGGTGGGGGTTATGAGTCGCAAGCAGAGGGGATGGCAGGGCGATTATTGGCTGAAATATAATAGTATTACCCACATTAATGAAAAGATGATAGTTTTTGGAAAAATATTCATTTATTGGCATAAAGTGGGTTTTAGATTCAAATTTTAAACTATTTGAGTACTTTGACAGGTACTTTTTTAAATATTAGATCGACACTTGAGTCTTCCGACAATACTTTTTTTCAATATTGAGAAGTCATAAAATGATTTCATATTCTTGTTTTATGTTTTATGTTTTATGTTTTATGTTTTTAGCGTGATCTCGTAAGTATTATCTGCTTAGTGATTTACTGCATGGGATAAATTTAAGAATATTGTATAGTGTTTAGTTTAACCAATAAGGAATATCAAAAATTAAGGAGGATTTGAATGTTAACTGGTTCAGTTGGTAAAAAAGCAAAAAATAAACCCGGTGATGTAAATGTTGTGCAGCAAATAATAAATTTGCGCGGAGATCTTAGAAAGAAATTACCAAAGATAAAAGAAGACAGCAAAATTGGGCCTAAAACACAGTTATATATTGACACCATTCAATCACATTTTATGAAAAAGCCTGATGGTCGTATTGATCCTTTTGGGCGTACAATTAAAAAAATGTGGCCAGTTGCATATGGGAAACCGACTAACAGACCCATTAGAGGTGCTGATAAATATGGTTCAGGATATCATGGTGCTTCGCGAGGACGACGTAAACATGATGGAGCGGATTATGTATCGAGACCTGGGCAAAATGTCAAGGCTCCTTTATCTGGAGTCGTCACAAAAATTTCCAGGCCTTACTCATCTGGTATTGATGCAAAAATATTATCTGGCGTTGAAATTATTGCAAGCGATGGTACCACCTGTTGGGTTTGGTATATCAAGCCAGCTGCAAAAATTGTAGGTAAAGTTGTAGAAGCTGGTGTGAGTGTTATTGGCAGAGCAAAAACACTTAAAAATCGCTATAAAAATGGTATTACTGATCACGTTCATGTCCGAATACATGATCGTAATGGAAGAAAAATAAACCCAGCGAAAGTTATTAAGTAATAATTTATTGGTGCTAATATGAAAAAAGTATTGTATCTACTTATATTTCCATATTTATTCTTAGTTATTCAGTCTTGTCATTCCTCTGAGAAAAATACGTTAGGCAACAACCTGAAAACGATGAAAGGTTACTATATTTATGGTGTTGAAGTAAGTTCGTTCCAACCATGTGGAAGTAAAAAAGTATATTGGGTTGTTGGAACAAATGAAATTTTGGCTGATTTGACAAAGAAGTATGAACAATTAAATACTAAATTATATGGTGAAGTTTTTGCTGTTTTCAAAGGTAAAAACATTGGAAGAGCGAAAGATGGTTTTGCCCAGGATTACGATGGACAAGTTAAGGTAGAAAAAATAATAGACCTAAAAAGAAAATCGAGTAAAGATTGTAAATAAACGGATATTTATTACTTAACCGGAATAGAAAAATTACTTGCTACTTCATAACATGCCGTAAACTCAAATAAATTTTCATCTGTATCGACTGCAACGGTTTGCAGGTTTTCGAAGTCAAATAAATTTGTATCGGCTAATTGTGAAGGCACGATATTTTGTATTGCTTTAAAAATATTATTGTTACGCCCCGGGTATTGTTTTTCCCAGTCTCTTAACATGGTTTTTATAGACTGGCGTTGCAGGTTTTCCTGTGAACCACACAGGTTGCACGGAATGATCGGGTAGTCCATTTGTTTTGCAAAACGCTCAATGTCACGTTCAGAACAATAAGACAAGGGGCGGATTAAAATATGTGCGCTGTCATCGGTTAAAAGTTTTGGTGGCATTGCTTTTATCTTTGCACCGAAGAACATGTTTAAAAACAATGTTTCTATAATATCATCACGGTGATGGCCGAGTGCAATTTTATTAGCACCGAGTTGTTTGGCGGTTTTATAAATAATGCCGCGTCGCAGGCGTGAACATAACGAGCAGGTCGTTTTACCTTCGGGTATTTTTTCTTTTACAATGGAGTAGGTATCCTGGGTAATGATATGATAATCCAACCCAATGGATTTTAAGTAATCTGGTAATACCTCAGCCGGAAAGCCAGGTTGCTTTTGATCGAGATTCATTGCAATCAATTTAAAATCAACCGGCGCGCGTTTTTGTAAGGCCTGTAAAACCGACAGCATGGTATAGGAGTCCTTACCACCGGACAGGCAGACCATGATCACATCACCGTCTTCAATCATTTTATAATCGCCAATCGCCTTACCCGCTTCACGTTCAAGCCGTGAGCGTAATTTATTAAAGTTGCTGGAGGTGCGAGTGGATGCTGACATAGGGCTATTATATCAGTAATACAGTGACAGGTTTATTTAAAACGGGATCGTGAAAACCACGATCCCATTCCGGCTAAAATTATTGCCAGGGAACGCTTCCTTCTATTAACTCACCATCCTGAATTCCCCCTGCTTTTAAGCTATTGCTAGCAGCCTGGATGACGATGTAATAAAGATCGTCTTTACCGGTATTCCACCAGGACCGTTTTGCCTGGGGTTTTATGGTAACCACCGAACCTTCCTTAACTTCGACTGTTTCGCCATCAATCAGCATTTCACCCGTACCACCAAGAAAAATATAGGTTTCCTCATTGTCCTTGTGTTTGTGGAAAAAACTCATGCCTGTGCCAGGTGGGTTTTTATTAATGGATACTTCCATCGAGGTTAGCCCCAGTTGTTCTCCGAGGAAAACCTTACCGGGAATGCTTATCGGGGTACCTTCGGGGGCAAAGGTGTAGTTGCTAACATCTTCAAGTTTGCCAATGTTTATCGTTTGGTAGTTACTCATTTATCTTCTCCTTGATTAAAAGCCGTATTCAAGACGGCGGGGGTAAATATATTGGTTACAGATTTAACTGGTTGTCTGCTATTATAGAACAATCGTTCTATAATAGAATGATTGTTCCAGAATATGCTGGATAAGTCAACGTAACCTGTGCACTTTTGTTAATACAGCATAAG
>JALTLP010000332.1 GCA_027001895.1 Chromatiales bacterium
CAGTGATATGCATGCACGAACTTATTACCAGAAACTGCTTCACCTGCTGGGCGATATTGATACCGCAAGACAGCACTGCGCAGACTTTGTTGGCCGCCTGATGGCAGAGAAAAAGCCAACTCAGGCAATGAACGTATTTATTGCATGCTACAGGCAGGATAATGAAACAACATTATCTAAAGCAAGCCAGCGTATGGCAATGGCAAAATTACTGATGGAAAATGGCAAGCATCGTATCGCTATGCACCTGTTAAACAACCTGCATCAGGATCACCCCTCTTATTCAGAAATACCGGAAGCCTATTTAATCGTTGCAAAAATGATGTCTGATCAGTTTAATCAGGACGATAAAGCAATAGATATTTTGCGTTTTGTTATTGAACGTTACCCGCATAACAAGGGTATTGATGAGGTAAAGGAATACCTCGGAATTCTTCAGGCGGTTACCCAGAACAACAAGGTGACAAGTTAGGGTCAGCAGCCCTTGTAAGTAAGGGCTATTCTTGCCTGTTTACTGTCAGGAAAATTTTCCACCAGCAGGTTTTTATATTTCTGGTAGAGTTCATCACGGTTTGCCTTTTTAAAAGCATTAACAAGGCTGAGTAAAATTTCCGGTTGTTTGTCGTCATTGCTATCGTGTTTGAGCAGGTATCGGCAAATTTTTTCGGCATCTTCCAGGTAACTGTTTCTGGAAAAATTGGTTCCAAGAAAGTAAAGCAGATCGGTTGTAAATTTTGCAGAAGGTCTGGCTGATTCAGAATATTCGGTGTAAACAGCATGAATTAATTTATCATTACCGGGTTTTTCTGAAGCAAGTTTAATAAGCTGGTGTGCAAACACATGATACTGGTCCGACTCGGGGTGTATCTTTTCCAGATGGTATAGTTGTTTTACAACTTCGATGTTATTGGGCTGGTTAATTAAAAGCTCATTCAGAATTTTATGGGCACTGTTAAAATCAAGCTGGGCAATATGTTCAAGCGCAGTATGAAATTTTTTCTGGAAAGTCAGTTCTTTTGACTTGCCTTCGATGGCCTGTTGGTGAATAAGTTTTGGGTAACGTTTGTATACCATACCCATCAGGGCACCAACGACAAGGCCACCAATATGCGACAGATTACTGATCTGGTTCTGAAACAAATACTGGTTAAACAGTTCGTAGCCCAGCCAGACAGGTAATAGCACCAGAGCCGGTGCAGTGACGTAACCAAAATAAACAATGACCGAATAAAAGAAACGAATTCGTTGTCGTCCAAATAGCAGCGTATAAAAACCGACCAGGCCTGCAATAGCACCGGACGCACCGACAACCCAGTGTGCCGAGTCAGGTTCAAAAACAAGCAGGGTAACACCCGATGCCATGCCGGAAGTCAGGTAAACAAACAGGTAGGCGCTGCGGCCAATCGCCAGCTCAATAACAAAACCGAACATAAACAGGAACAGCATATTAATAAGCAGGTGGTTGCCATCATTATGCAGGAAGTTGTGCAATACCAGGGATTCAAAGTCGGCATCATACGGTTTTAATCCGTAGCGATATTTAACAATGCGTTGTAATAGCAACTGAAATTCAGCGTGTTTTTGTTGCCACATTCTAAAAAGCGGATGCTCGGGGCGGATAACCTGTTGCTCGTTGAGTAATCGTAGAAATTTGCCATCAACAATCAGTTTTTTTAAAGCGTCACGGTAGGCTTGCTGGCGGTTTTGTTTGAACAGGGTTTTAAGTGTTATATCCGGCTGTTTTAGCGAATCGAGATAATCTATATAGGCAGGGACTTCGATTGCTGCAAGCCCGGACTGGATATAGTACTGAAATGCCAGTTGCTCTTTTTCATCGTCCTTGTTTTGCCAGGTAAAGTAGCAACCTATTGAAATAAGAATAAGCACCACGGTCAGAATGGGGGGGTTATTCCATTGTGGTTTTTTTTCAACGGGGATAAACATTTTAAGCGTCTGATTTGTTTATAGAATCTGATTATTATTTCTTTACTATAGCACTTGCTCTATTGACAGGGAATTTTCAGCTGAAAATTAACCGCGGGTTGCATTTCTCAAAAAATACAAAAACTTTTGAAATTAGGTCGAAAAATACTATTTTTTGTGAAGCATGTCCTAAACTAACACTATTCACTGACCGATTATAGGCTAAAGAATAACCAGCTAATCAGGAAAGGCATATGAGTGATGCAGCAACAGATATAATGGATGCCGTCGAGCGGGCGCTTGACAGTGAAACAGCTTTTGGTGACTTGCTAACCGTTGAACAGCGTCAGTTTTTGCTTGATCGCGGCGTAGTCAGGAGCGTATTGCCCGGCGAAGTTTTGTGTGAATATGGCCAGCGAGGTGACCGGGTTTATATTCTGGTGTTTGGTGAAGTTGAAGTTAGCAAAGCGGATGGTACGCAAAGCGTGGTGCTTGCCCATCTGCGACAGGGTGAGATTTTCGGTGAAATTTCTGCCTTGTATAATTCGCCCCGGGTTTCAACTGTAACGGTGAGCAAGCCATCTGTACTACTGGAAATACCGGGTGAAATCCTGACCCAGGTGGTTGACCAGAATATCCTGTTGCGTACCGCCATTATCCAGCGCTATAAAACACGGATTACCAAAACAGCGCTGCGAAGCGTTGCCTCGTTACGCTACATTTCGGATGATGCATTACAAAACCTGATAAACCGCTCTTCGCT
>JALTLP010000333.1 GCA_027001895.1 Chromatiales bacterium
CAGGACGCACGAGCTTTTGCGATCAGGCCAGGACGGCCTGTCGCAAAATGTCCTGAGCATTAACCCAGTCCGATGAACGCTTTGCGATTAGGGGTGCGCTTCTTTTTCGTCCCTTTTTCTTGCGCAAACAAGAAAAAGGGACTCCCAGCTCGCGCAGCGAGTTGTGAAACAACAATAAGATTAATATAGGTAGGAAAACCTGCTTAAAAACTAAAGCTGCGTATTAACTCGAAGCAACAAAAGAAACTACTCGGTAGAACGCACAACCCCGGTCACAATCCCCAGAATCTGAACATGTTCGTTACGTAAATATATCGGCTCCATATCCGGATTAGCCGGTTGCAAACGAATACCATCGGCTTCGATATAAAGCTTTTTCAAAGTAACCTGTTCAAAGTTAATCATCGCCACCACGGTTTCACCGTTAACAGCCGATTCACGCTTTTCAATGACAACAACATCACCATCCTGAATATTGTCATCTATCATCGAATTACCACGTACCCGCAGTGCATAGCAGTTACGCCTGACCATATTGGCCGGTACAGAAACCACTTCATCATTCGCACATGCATCGATAGGTTCACCTGCAGCGACCCAGCCCATTAAGGGTACTTCAACCAGTGACTGCTCGATAAAATCAAGCGTATCAAATGATTGTTGCCATACATTATGACCATTTTTCTCAAGCGAGGAGTTATTCGCAACCTCACCAATATTATTCTTTGGAATCAGCACGTTAACTATAGACATTGAAGTAATCCTTTAGGTTTTTTATAACCATAGCCTGATGCTACGATGATTGCAAACCCAATTTGCACTTTTTACATGCTATTCCACCCCAAAAGATGGTCGAACACTCACAATCCGGTACCTTCAGTGAAACATTCCATATAGAATAGTGTCTCCTGAACGCTCAATAAATAAAATCAGAAACCGACAAGTAGCCAAAATGACTCAAACCAACAAAGACAGCAAAAAATCATCCAGCACGCTGATGTTTTTCGCCGTAGCAATAATAAGCGTGCTAATTGGCCTGTGGGCCAGCCAGCAGTTATTAAAAAAACCAGTCCGTATTCCGGATAACCTTCAGGCGACCTTGCTGGACAAGGCCAAACCGCTGAAAAATTTTTCCTTAATTGATCATAATAACCAGGTTTTTAATCTGAGCAGCGTTAAAGGAAAATGGAGCTTTATGTTTTTTGGCTACACTCACTGCCCGGACGTTTGTCCACTGGCAATGCAGGTGATGAAAAATGTCTGGAACAACCCAGAATTAAAAAAACTCACTGAAAACAATCTAAAAATGATCTTTGTTTCAGTTGACCCTGATCGTGATACACCTGAATTATTAAAGTCTTATGTGCAGTACTATCACCCGAAATTTATCGGTGTAACCGGTAAAGCGGAGCAGATTGATAATATTACCGGACAACTTGGCATTTTATATGGCTTTGATGACCCGAATGAAAATGGAGATTATAATGTCAGCCATAGCGGACAAATAATTTTGATTGATCCACAGGGAAATATGCGAGGGGTGTTTTCTCCTCCATTAAACCCGCAATCTATTGCAAAAGATTTTCTTGCTATTAAGAAATTTATTGAGGAACGTTAATGAAAAAGTTTTCTGTATACCTGTTTTTGTTATTTATATTTTCTGCAAACAGTTTTGCCGCAGCAGCACTTGGCTTTAAAAAAATCATTATCCCGGAAGCACCACCGGTTGCATCAGTTATGGTCGCTTATATGGACATTACCAACAACACACAAAAAACACAGCAAATTAATTCGGTTAGTAGCCCACAGTTTAAGCGCGTTGAAATTCATAAAATGACTATGGATAACGGCATGATGAATATGCAACAGCTTAAAACTCTGGCTATCAAACCCGGCGCAACCGTTGTATTAGAAACTGGCGGACTGCATATTATGTTAATCAAACCTTTAAAACCTTTGAAGAACGGAGACAAAGTAGAACTCACATTTAAACTGGCTTCCGGTGAAGTGACTATCATTAATACAACGGTACAAAAAGTTGACCTGACTGGCTCTGATGCCCATAAACACCATCACCACTAATAATAAAAATGACAACAAACACGCAATCCACCAGTATTAAAGACAGAATCTTTGCAGTCGTTCAGCTGATTCTGCCACACCATTTTCTTTCGGGCATTATGTTCAGAATTACGCGCATCGAAACAAAGTGGTTTAAAAACTTTTTTATTACAAAATTTATTTCAATCTACAACGTCGACATGAGTCAGGCTCAGGCCGAATCAGCCGAAAGTTATAAATGTTTTAACGAATTTTTTACCCGCCCATTAAAACAAGACGCACGTCCGATTGCAGAAGGAAGTAACACGATTATTTCACCGGTAGACGGTACAGTGAGTGAAGTTGGTCGAATACACAATAACCAGATATTCCAGGCTAAAGGCAAAACCTATTCACTTGAAACGCTGGTAGGTGGCTCGCCAGAACGTGCTCAGTTTTATAACAACGGTTTTTTTGCCACACTTTACCTGTCACCACGCGACTACCATCGCATTCATATGCCGCTAGCCGGTCGCTTACGTGAAATGGTGCATGTGCCTGGACGACTTTTTAGTGTCAGCCCGTCAACTGTTCGTGGTATACAAAGTTTGTTTGCCCGCAATGAGCGTGTTATTGCGGG
>JALTLP010000334.1 GCA_027001895.1 Chromatiales bacterium
GCAAAAAACAGTCCGCATCTTGAATTCTTTAAAAAGAAAGGAATTGAAGTACTGTTAATGTTTGACCGTGTTGATGAATGGATGATGTCCTACTTTAATGAGTTCGAAGGCAAGAAAATGGTTTCTGTTGCCAAGGGTGAACTTGATCTGGGCGAGCTGGAAGACAAGGAGGATAAAAAGAAAGCGAAAAAGATTGAAAAAGAATTCAAAGATCTGGTTGTAAAAATGAAGGATGCACTGGAAGGCAAGGTTAAAGAAGTGCGTGTCTCTCATCGTCTTACCGAATCACCAGCCTGTCTGGTGGTTGAAGAACAGGATATGGCTGTCAGTATGCAAAAAATCCTGCAACAGGCCGGACACAATGTCCCGACGGTAGAGCCGATTCTGGAAATTAACCCGGAACATCCATTAATTAAAATGCTGGAAGATGATTCCAAAGCAGACCAGTTCAATGATTTAAGCCTGACGTTGTTTGAACAGTCTATGTTAAGTGAAGGTGGCCAGCTTGAAGATCCTTCGGGTTTTGTTGCTAGAATGAACAAACTACTGGTTCAGTCAGTGAGTTAATTCAGCTCCATTTAACAGCTTAAAAACGGCCTTGCGAGGCCGTTTTTTTGTTGGTCTTTCCAGGACAAATTATCAATCGCGGTTCACACCCACAACGTACTCCAGCCCAAAACCGGAAATATGCCCCAGGTTATTGTTATTCATAGCTTTTTTAGTTGGACTTTTGTGTCTATTTTTCTAAACTAATCTTTTATCGGGTCGATAAGTATTAACAGATATCAGTTAAACTCGTTAGCCAGTCTGGCAGACAGCGTTTCTATCCATAAAGGGCAGAATTTTGAAAAAATTAACCTACAGTCTTATTTTGCTTTTAAGCTCGGCATTTGTGGTTCCTGATGCTGTACTGGCCAAGGATGACGAATTACTGATGGGTATTTTTCCCCGGCGCAACGCCAAGGTAACGGTAAGAATGTTTACCCCGTTGGCAAATTATTTATCCCGGAAAACAGGTAAAAAAATCAGGTTGGTGACCGCCAAGAATTTTCCGGTATTCTGGAAAAACGTAATGCAAAATAAATACGATATCGTTCACTATAATCAACTTCACTATATCGAATCGAATGCAAAGCTGGGTTATCAGGTGATTGCAATGAACGAAGAGTTCGGTAAAAGCACTATTCGTGGTGGACTGGTTGTAAGAAAAGACGCAGGTGTTGCTTCTGTAAAAGACTTAAAAGGCAGTACTATCTTATTTGGTGGTGGAAAAAAAGCGTTTATTGCTTATGTGGTTAATACAGTAACACTTCACCGAAATGGTCTGGCGCGGTATAGCTATATTACTAAATTTGCCAGGAACCCGCCGAATGCAACCATTGCAACTTATTTAAAACAGGGTGATGCAGCCGGTATTGGTGATGTTGGTCTTAAAATTCCGATTCTTAAGAAGAAGGGTGTAAATGTAGCAGAGCTAAAAATGATTGGGCTAAGTGCCCCCTATCCACAGTTACCCTGGGCAGTAAACAAAAAAATGAGCACGGACTTGCGTAAAACTATTCAGGCAAGCCTGTTGAAACTCAATGATACTGTTGAGGGCAAGAAGATGCTTAAGCGTGCGGGTATGACTGGCATCAAAAAGGCAGCGGATGCAGATTATAATAATTGTCGTAAAACGATTAACAAGTATAAGTCACTTACAAAAAATTAAGGAATAACCCCGACGCATATTTAGTTATGGGTTGCAGTAAAATGCCAACATCTTTTAGATAATGCTTATAATTACTTTTAAAACAAGCAGTTAGAATTCTTCGCTGTGTTTTCCTGTGTGCCTGTATAAAAGCTTAATAATTTCCGACTAATTTTGTATAATATCCTGAGAACATATAACATTTCTTGCTGGAAGCTATCGATTAAGTTGTTAATGTGTGAGTGCTATACCATGGAGGTGGCAATATGATTACAGAAAAACGTAAGCATCGTAGGGTGTCTTTTGGACGACCAGTTCGCGTGACTGATTTTACCGGTGAAAAGACCACAATGAAAGCAGTCGACTTTTCACTGGATGGTGTTTGTTTTGCCTCAAGCCAGCCTAAAACAGTAGGCGACATACTAACAGTCACAATGAATATTGGCGCAAAGGGAAAAGTTAAAATTCTTCAGGCCAAGGGTGAAATTGTTTACCGTTATTATTCAGACAGTGAATATTTAATGGGTATGCGGTTTTACCAGGACAGCTAAATTTATACCGTCAGCAACTACATCTAACCCGGAAGTTTTAATTAATGAGTACACAGTCTGTTATTGAAGAAAAGTTGTCGAACGGGCTTGATGCTCTGCATATTGAAGTGATTAACGAAAGTAGTAATCACAATGTACCGCCCGGCTCCGAATCACATTTTAAAGTTGTGCTGGTGTCTGAGGACTTTGCTGGCAAAGCCCTGCTTGCCAGACATCGAATGGTTAATAAAATTCTCGAAGAAGAATTAAATGGAAAGATCCACGCACTGGCATTGCACACTTATACAGAGCCTGAATGGAAAGATGCTTTTGGGACAGCTCCAATGTCACCTCCCTGTCTGGGTGGTGGTAAGTAATCTCTTTTATCTATGATTTGCCCGAAGTGCAGGTATAAACGAAAACCCGTAGAAACCGCACCGGACTGGCAGTGCCCTT
>JALTLP010000335.1 GCA_027001895.1 Chromatiales bacterium
TTTAATCGCTTCGGCTAAACGCTGTTTCCATTGTCCATGTGCTGAAATACCATTGTTTAATGAATCTAAAATACTCATACACAACCTCGAATTATACCGGACGATATTTCCATTTATATCGGCTGTTATAAAATTTTCTTAAGCCGTATTTTCAGCAAGACTGTGAATACAGAATAATATTTTTAAGATAACTAGGCGGCTGTTTTTGAGGGATAAAATATTCGGACTGTCTGGCTATACAGTGCCCGCGATGATTCGGTCAGGTCAGATAAATGTTCCGAAGTTGCTTTTAAAATACTCCAGATTTTTTCATCCAGTGTTGTCAGGTTATTCCAGTTAAACAAGGGTTCAATTTCGTTTGCGATATAGTTTGCCAGGTGCAGGATGCTGGTTTCCACTGAAAATGAATCCGCCTGTTCCGGGTGATGATGAAACCAAACAGGTTCAATCAAACTTTCGGGCAAGCCCCATTCTTTTAATAACTCGGCGCCGAGTTCTGCATGGTCATAACCAAAGGCAACCTTTTCCACTTCGGTAACATCCAGGCTTGAATCGGCTTTTGATAAATTCAGTACCTCGATAGAAAGATTAGGGTGAGCATGGTACATCAATAACTTTCCGATATCATGTAGCAAACCGGCAACAAATACCCGCTCGGATTTTATAACACCGAGTTCAGATGCAATCGTACGCGCAGCTGTCGCACAGGCAATATTGTGGCACCAGAAAGTTTCCGGGCTAACAAGCCCTTCGGGGATACTGTTAAATTTTTGTATTACCAATGTTGCCATGGCCAGATCCCGAAGTTGCGAAACCCCCACAATAGTAATCGCCATGGTAATCGTGTCTATTTTTTGCGGGAAACCATAAAAAGGGCTGTTAACAATTTGTAACAGGCGAGCCGTTAACGCGGCGTCTGTTGCAATAACGTCGGCAATGTCTTCGACCGTTGAGTTTTTATCGTCACATAAACGGTTTAGTTTTAAAGCAACATCGGGTAGAGAAACCAGGTCTATTCTGTCCTGTACTAGCTGTTGTGCACTTAAAGCTGCCATACCGTTCCTGTTATTGAGCATCCAAAACTAAAAAAAACAGACCTATTTCGCATTAAAGGAATATGTCTGCATATAGTGGATACAATAATAGCAACTAGCTATGTACTTATAATGTGAAATATTCACACTTTTGGTTAAATTTTAAACGATTATTTGTGATGATTGCAGACAGGGCAAGCGGGATCCTGCTTAAACTTTATTGTACGCCACTCCATCGTCCAGGCATCGAATAGAAGTAGTCTTGATTGTAAGACTTTACCTGCATTCATAAGTATTTTTAAACATTCAACGGCCTGTATCGAGCCAATGACACCGACCAAAGAGGAGAGCACCCCGTTTTCACTACAACTCTGGTCGAGTTCTTCACCGTTATCCGGGTAAAGACATTGGTAACAGGGTGAGCCCTGGGTATTCATAAAAACACTCACCTGACCTTCGAAACGAATCGCCGCGCCAGAAACAAGTGGTGTTTGGGCATTAACGCAAGCCGTGTTAATTGCAAAGCGGCTTGCAAAATTATCTGTTGCATCGACAACACAATCGACTTTATTTGACCATTGTTGCAACTCGATATTGGAGAGTTTTTTTGTCAGCGTGGTTATTTTTATATCTGAATTTAAATTTTCCAGGGTTTGTTTTGCAGAGTCTGCCTTGTTCTGCCCCATACTTTTTTCAGTGTGTATAATTTGCCGCTGTAAATTACTTTGATCGACTTCGTCGAAGTCGGCAAGAATTAAATGCCCCACTCCGGCGGCGGCCAGGTACATGGCAACCGGGGAACCCAGGCCGCCTAGCCCAACTATCAATATGCTTGAATCCAGTAATTTTTGCTGACCGGCTACATCAACCTGTGGCAACATGATCTGGCGGCTGTATCGGAGCAGTTGTTTATCATCCATAGCGAATGATTATAAAGAAAAAACCGCTAATAAACGACTTACAAAAATTTTACGGAGTGAACAGAAAATATATTTAAAGATAATGTCGCCAATGCGTTGGGCGTTGGTCACGGCAACCATGCAAACGACGTTGATAACCCTGCATAAAAATATCGCGGGTTACTTTGTTTTGCATAATACCCAGGTTTTCACGCAAGGTATTTTCCGTATATGCGTACAGGGCATTTTTGATTTTGGATAACAGGCTATTGTCGAGATGAAAACCAACTGAAACCAGTGCCTGATGCAGAATATCCAGGGTTAGAACCCGAACATCGTAGGTAATGATCAGGTGTGAACCCGACAGGTATTGTAAATCCAGCACCCCATCAACATCGGCCAGCAGAAAAATGGCTGCCTTGGCCTGATCTTTCACAAAATAGCCCGCAGCATCCCCGCTTTCGTAAGCCGTGCTGAATAGTATATCGCGCTGTTTGGTGAGTGATTCCAAAAAATATACCTGCCCAAAAAGTACCTGAAAGTCGGCCATTTCCGTTATATGGCATTTTGCTTATTTTCTTCTTCATCTGTTTTCAGGGTAGCGTTTTAGCGATGGGAATACCAGATAGTTTTATGCGAATTGAAGCAAAAAATATCAATTTAGATATTAAGTATATTTTAACTTTTTAATGCTTTAATCGCATAAGGCCAGAGTGACCCGGTCGTTTTGAGCCAGATCCTGGAGTGTTGTTATCTGCGTATAGCCATTATCTTCTAAAAGTAGCCGCACCTTGCCCGCCTGATTATAGCCATGTTCCAATAGCAACCAACCATTGGGGTTTAACCATTTTTTAGCCTGCTCAATAATATGCAAAAGGGCATCCAGACCATCCTCACCCGATGCAAGGGCAGAAATCGGTTCAAAACGTACATCACCTTGCTTTAAGTGCGCATCATTTTCTTCAATATAAGGCGGGTTTGAAATTATCAGGTCAAACCTTTCCGGCTTAAGCGTTGCAAACCAATCACTTTTAACTAACTCAATGGATGAGCAATACTTCTCTATGTTTTGTTGCGCTATTTGTAACGCCGCTTCTGAATTATCGGTAGCGAGTATACGTGGAGCTTGTTGAGTTTTTCTTAACTCAGTCACCAACGCAATTGATATAGCCCCGCTACCGGTACCGAGTTCAAGAATTGAGTTAACCGCCTGTTGTTTTGCAATAGCAATGGCCTGTTCAACCAGCATTTCAGTTTCCGGGCGCGGAATTAAAGTATCTTTCGACACCCGTAATTCATGAGACCAGAACTCTTTGCTGCCAATAAGATGTGCTACCGGTTCACCTTGCTCACGTCTTTGCACTAGTTTTAAAAAGGCCTGTTCATCATCTTTAAATAGTTCCTGTTCAGGCCAGGTTCTTAAATAAGTTAACGGCTTTTGCAACACAAAACCCAGCAGGCAACCGGCATCAATACTTGCAGACTCAGAAACAGTTACAAGACGTTGCTTTGCATCTTCAAGTGCCTGTTTAATGGTTATTGCCATAAAAATATCAGCTAGTGCCGGGTAGCAGAATTATCAGCGAGGTGCGAGTCGGTAAATAGTTGTTCGGCATCAACCGCATCAAACTCATAGGCATGGTTACAGAACTCACAATGAATACCGATAATGTTTTTTTCTTTGATAATAGACGTAACTTCTTGCTGCCCGAGGCTGCGTAACATATTGGCAACCCGATCCCTGGAACAGGAACACCTGAAAAACACCGGCTCAGATTCAAAGACCCGCACATCTTCTTCGTGATAAAGCCGGTGAATAATTTCTGCCGCGTCCAGCGCCAGTAACTCTTCGTCTTTAATAGTAGAAGAAAGTTGTTCAACGCGGTTCCAGCCATCGTCATCCTGCTGTACTTTATGCAGGTTTTCTTCATCAACCGATTCAGGCGGTAACTTTTGTATAAGCAGGCCGGCCGCTGTATTACTATCAACTGTTAACCAGAGTCGCGTGGATAATTGTTCGGACGTTTCAAGATAATGTTCGATGGCATCCGCAACCGTATCCCCCACCAGTTCAACAATACTCTGGTAACGCTCGGTTTTGTTATCCGACTCAAGCGTTATTGCCAGCTGGCCATCGCCGACCAGTGTTTTTAAATTACCCGCCTGAATATCTTTACTGTAATGCGCCAGCCCTCTTACCGCATTCTCACTGGTGCACTCAGCTACCACCAGTGGCAAAGCACCTTTACCCTGTATTTGCAGAATAATACGCCCCTTTAATTTTAAGGTCGCTGCAAGTAAAACACCGGCCACCAGCATTTGTGCGAGTACATCGCGCACCACTGGCGGGTAATGATGGTTTTCGGTAATCGCCTGCCAACTTTTATGCAGCTGGGTAAGCTCACCACGTATCGAAATGTTTTCAAACAGAAAACGTTGTAGGCTGTCTTTGGATGGGTTCATAAAAAACTATTCAGACAATTTTTTCTTTAACAGCTGATTAATTTGCCCGGGGTTAGCTTTACCTTGTGTCTGTTTCATAATTTGCCCCACAAAGAAGCCCATTAGTTTTTCTTTACCGGCTTTAAACTGCTCGACCTGGTTTGGGTTGTCGGCAATAACCTTATCCACCATTGCTTCAAGTGCACCCATGTCGGTTATTTGTTTAAGGCCTTTGCTTTCAATAATACTATCGGCATCACCACCTTCTGACCACATTGTATCGAAGACTTCCTTGGCAATTTTACCGGAAATGGTATTGTCTTTAATTCGTGCTAATAAACCCGCTAATTGCTTTGCTGAAACCGGTGAGGTCTTTATATCAAGGTTTTCCCTGTTTAAACGCCCGGTTAATTCAGAGATAACCCAGTTTGCTGCAAGTTTACTATCACCTGATTCCGTGCTAACCGTTTCAAAATAATCTGCCAGCTCAAGGCTTGCTGTTAAAATACCGGCATCGTCGCTACCGAGTTTAAATTCCTCGATAAAGCGTACTTTTTTTGCATCCGGTAATTCCGGAAGGGTTTTACGAATGGCTTCAACCTCATCGTCGGTAACAACTATCGGTAATAAATCCGGGTCCGGGAAGTAACGATAGTCCATTGCATTTTCTTTGGAACGCATTGAACGGGTTTCATTTTTATTTGAATCGTACAGACGGGTTTCCTGCGCTACTTCGCCACCGCCTTCGATAACATCGATCTGTCGTTCTATTTCGATATCAATCGCACGTTCAACAAAACGGAACGAGTTTATATTTTTTAATTCAGCACGGGTACCAAATTCCTGCTGCCCTTTTGGCCGGACAGAAACGTTCGCATCACAACGAAAAGATCCTTCCTGCATATTACCGTCACAAATACCGATGTAAGTCACAATAGAATGTATCTTACGCATATAGGCAACCGCTTCTTTGGTTGAGCGCATATCCGGTTCGGATACAATTTCGATTAGCGGCGTGCCGGCACGGTTTAAATCTACACCTGTAGAGCCGTGAAAATCTTCGTGCAGGCTTTTACCCGCATCCTCTTCCAGATGTGCGCGGGTAACGCCGATGGTTTTTGTAGTACCGTCTTCGAGTTCAATATCTACTGAACCCCGACCCACAATGGGTAAAGCAAGTTGTGTTGTTTGATAGCCTTTGGGTAAGTCAGGGTAAAAATAATTTTTACGATCAAAAACGGATGTCTTGCCAATTTCAGCGTTTATAGCAGTACCAAACTTAATCGCCATGTTTAAGGCCTGCTTATTCATAACCGGTAATACACCCGGCAGACCCAGATCGACTGCATTCGCCTGAGTGTTGGGCTCGGCACCAAACGCGGTAGACGAACCGGAAAATATTTTACTTTTAGTAGCCAGTTGAGCGTGAATCTCCAGGCCGATAACAACTTCCCATTGCATAGCTATAACCTTAATATATTTTTGTTAACCACGAAGGACACAAAGAGCACAACGATTATTATTTTGTATCTTTGCTAGCCGTCTGGTTAAAATATTTATGTACCTTTGTAAATTTATTTCTTTATTAACCTCAGCGAAAACTGAATATTTAACAATCAAATTTCTTCGTAGTGCTCGTCGTGTTCGTTGTGGTTAATTTTTTATACTGCTATTAATTCAACTTCACTTTAATCACGAAGAAAAAAATAATTTTCTCAGTATTGTTAACTTCATGGTTTAAAATTTTTCATTTTCACTTAAATCAATCTGTTTAACAAAAAATAAAACTTAGTGTTCTTTGTGTCCTTCGTGGTTAATTTTTTATACTACTATTAATTCAACTTCACTTTAACCACGAAGAAAACAAAATAATTTACTCAGCATTGTGAATTTCATGGTTTAAATTTTTCATTTACACTTAAATCAATCCGTTTAACAAAAAATAAAACTTAGTGTTCTTTGTTTCTTTTGTGGTTAAATTTTTATACTGTCATTGCGAGCGATAGCGAAGCAATCTGTAGTAAAAATTGTCGTTAGATTGCCACGCTATCGCTCGCAATGACACCCTTTTTATTTATACTGTTCCGGTATCTGTTGATGCCAATCTGTAACCTGCTGATACTGGTGTGCAACATTCAATAACTTTGCTTCTGCAAAGTACGGCGCAATAATTTGTAAACCCACCGGTAAATTATTAACCATGCCACAAGGCACTGACATACCTGGTAAACCGGCAAGGTTAACGGCAATGGTGTATATATCCGAATAATACATTGATATCGGGTCATCATTTTTTTCACCGACCTTAAATGCCGGTGTTGGCGTAGTTGGGCTCATAATAACATCCACCTGTTTAAACGCTTCGCTAAAGTCGTTGGCAATTAAACGTCGGATTTTTTGCGCCTTTAAATAATACGCATCGTAGTAACCCGATGATAAGGCATAAGCCCCAACCATAATGCGGCGTTTAACTTCGTCACCAAAACCTTCACCGCGACTACGCTTGTACAGGTCTTCCAGATCTTTCGGATCTTCGCAGCGATAACCAAATCGTACCCCGTCAAAACGCGACAGGTTGGACGAACATTCCGCCGGTGCAACAATATAATAAGCCGGCACCGACAGGTGGGTGTTAGGCAAACTGATTTCGACAAACTCGGCGCCGAGTTTTTTGTATTCGTTAATCGCATCGTCGATGCGTTTAGCCACCTCAACATCAAGACCATCGGCAAAGTATTCTTTTGGTAAGCCTACTTTTAACCCCTTTACGTCCTGGTTCAGGCTTGCAGTATAATCAGGTACCGGCTCATCAATACTGGTGGAATCTTTTTCATCGAGGCCGGCCATCACCCCCAGCATCAGTGCGGCATCTTCGGCTGTTTGCGTAAAAGTGCCCGCCTGATCCAGACTGGAAGCAAACGCAATCATGCCGTAACGTGACACCCGACCATAAGAGGGTTTTAAACCGGTTAAGTTACAAAGCGCGGCCGGTTGGCGTATCGAGCCACCGGTATCGGTGCCGGTTGAAGCCGGTGCCAGCCGTGCCGCCACCGCGGCGGCCGAACCGCCTGATGAACCACCGGGAACGTATTCGGTATCCCAGGGGTTTTTCACCGGGCCATAAAAACTGGTTTCGTTGGAAGAACCCATGGCAAATTCGTCCATATTGGTTTTGCCCAGCATGACGGCACCAGCATTATTAAACGATTCAATCACCGTGGCATCGTAGGGGGCAATAAAATTATCCAGCATTTTCGAGCCGCAACTGGTTTTAACCCCGTTGGTACAGAAGATATCTTTTTGCGCAAACGGGATGCCGGTTAACAGCCCGGCTTTACCGTTAGCGATAGTTTCATCGGCCTGTTTGGCCTGAGCCAGCGCAATATCATCTGAAACGGTAATGTAACTGTTGAGCTCGCCATCATGGTTTTTTATTCTATTTATATAGTGTTCGGTTAATTCAACACTGGAAAACTCGCCCGACTTTAACCCGGCAGCGAGTTGTGCAATTGTTTTGGTATGCATAATAATCTTAACTTTTACTGTTTATTCAATAACTTGTGGCACAAGATAAAGGCCATCTTCTACCTGCGGGGCAATTTTCTGGAAATGCTCACGCTGATTGGTTTCGGTGACGACATCTTCGCGTAAACGCTGCACTGCATCGGTCGGGTGCGCCATCGGCGTCACATCGTCGGTATTCACCGTGTTCATTTCCTCGACCAGAGCCAGAATATTGGTCAGGTTGGTGACATATTCCGGGATATCTTTTTCGTTAATCCCCAGCCGCGCCAGGTTCGCAATTTGCTCTATATCTTTTTTTTCCAACAGGGTTACTCCCAATCATATTCAATTATCAATCTTCAATTTTCTGACCAGCCCAAATGTGCTGAAAACAACTCAATCACCACTATTTTACACTACGCGCTATTCGTATTATGCTGCGTTTAAATCCGGCAAAAAACCGTTGAAAAGCGGCTATTTGTGATAGATTAGGCAAAAGCGGTAACTTACCATAGTTAGGCGCTTGCCCATAGCCCCGTCGATTGATTAAAGTACGGGCCCCGACAACAAACCATAAAAAGATAATTATATGTTTGAAAGTTTACGCGGCATGTTCTCAAATGATATTTCCATCGACCTTGGAACAGCCAACACCTTAATATATGTACGTAGTAAAGGGATTGTACTGAATGAACCCTCTGTTGTCGCCATTCGTCAGGAACGCGGCCCCGGTGGCCCGAAAAGTATTGCGGCCGTGGGAATGGAAGCCAAGCGCATGCTAGGGCGAACCCCAGGCAATATTGTTGCGATTCGTCCCATGAAAGACGGCGTGATTGCCGACTTCACCGTCACCGAAAAAATGCTGCAACACTTTATTAAGAAAGTACACGAAACTAAATTCTTCCGCCCAAGTCCACGCGTGCTTATATGCGTACCCTGCGGTTCAACCCAGGTGGAACGTCGTGCGATTCGTGAATCGGCCAATGGTGCCGGTGCTCGTGATGTGTTTTTAATTGAAGAACCGATGGCCGCGGCGATTGGTGCTGGTATGCCCATCAGCGAAGCCAGCGGTTCGATGATACTGGATATTGGCGGCGGCACCACCGAAGTTGCGGTTATTTCCTTAAGCGGTATTGTTTATTCGGCCTCGGTTAAAATTGGTGGCGACCGTTTTGACGAAGCCATTATTAACTATGTGCGCCGCAACTACGGCAGCTTAATCGGCGTTTCTACAGCAGAGCGCATCAAGCATGAAATTGGTACCGCCTACCCCGGTAACGAAGTGCGCGAAATGGAAGTACGCGGTCGCAATCTGGCCGAAGGTATTCCGCGCAGCTTTACCTTAAACAGCAACGAAATTCTAGAAGCCTTGCAGGAACCTTTATCCGGTATTGTCAGCGCGGTAAAAACTGCACTGGAACAAACCCCGCCTGAGCTGGCTGCTGATATTGCCGAACGCGGCATGGTACTTACCGGTGGCGGCGCGCTGTTAAGTGAACTGGACAGGTTGCTAATGGAAGAAACCGGCCTGCCGGTTATTATTGCAGAAGATCCACTAACCTGTGTTGCCCGTGGCGGTGGCCGCGCTATCGAAATGATTGACGAGCACGGTGGTGATTTATTTAGCGTTGAATAAACACTTTATCCTGCATCGAATAAAAGAGCCGAAACAGTCCTGTTTCGGCTCTTTTTATTCCCCATAGCTGTTTTCTTCTGCTAAATTCGATACTTGCATAGTAGCCTGATACAATAATAACAATAACCTTTCAGGAGAGAGTCCCGTTAAACTACTGTTTGGACAAGGTACATCCATATCAACCCGAATGCTGGTGCTGTCCATCGTTTCGGTTGTACTGATGTCTCTCGATCACCGCACCGACTACGTTAATAATATTCGCGGTGCGCTTTCACTTGTTATTTATCCGGTGCGTTTTGTTATGAATATCCCGTCCGATATTTTTGGCTGGGGACAACAAACCTTTGTCAGTCGTGATACCCTGCAAAAGCAAAATGAAACCCTGCGTACGCAAAACAAAATTCTTAAAGCACAACTGCAAAAATTTACCTTTACCGAAGCAGAAAATATCCGCCTGCGTAATTTATTAAAGTCTTCCAAACGTGTTGGCGAACGTATCTTGATTGCCGAGCTGTTATCGGTAAACCTCGATCCTTACCGCCAGCAGGTTGTTATCAACAAGGGCCTGAGCGAACGCGATATCTTTAAAGGCCAACCGATACTCGATGCTGATGGTATTATGGGGCAGATTGTTCACGTTAACCCGGTTACCAGTACCGCGATGTTAATTACCGACCCCAGTCATGCCTTACCGGTGCAGTCATTAAGAAACGGTATTCGAGCCATTGCTGTGGGTAAAGGTGCCAGTGGTTTACTTGAACTGGTTAACTTACCGAATAACACCGATATAAAGGTGGGTGACAAGCTGGTAACATCAGGAATGGGCTGTGTTTTTCCGGCCGGTTATCCAGC
>JALTLP010000336.1 GCA_027001895.1 Chromatiales bacterium
CCCCCATTCACCGGCAATGGCATTGCAGCCGGTTAATACCTGCTTGTTGATACAAATACCGCCACCTGTTCCGGTGCCAATAATAACACCGAAAACATTTTTGGCGTCTTTGGCTGCACCATCGGTTGCTTCGGACACAACAAAACAGTTGGCATCGTTTTCTATTTTTATTTCACGGTTTAGTTTTTGTTCTAAATCTGTTTTAAGTGGTTGACCGATTAACCAGGTTGAATTTGCGTTTTTTACCAGCCCGGTTGCCGGGGAGATGGCACCGGGTATGCCTATGCCTACGCTGGCTTGTTGTTTTATTTGTGCTTCAGTTTTTGTAACCAGGTTGGTTATTGCATCTATTGTTGCCGTATAGTCATGTTGCGGTGTCGCTATTCGTTCGCGATAACATTCTTTGCCGGTATCATCCAGCGCAATAATTTCAATCTTGGTGCCACCGAGGTCAATGCCGATACGCACAGGCTTACTCTCCAATTATAAAGGTATCGTCATGTGAATAGGCCGGGCTACAACAGCATAAAAATTCAAGTGTTGTTGAGCCTGTGTTTTTTATTTTGTGCTTTGTATCGGGTGGAATACAAATTGTATCGCCTGCTTCGACAGAAAATTGTTTGCTATCAAGCGTCATTAAGCCTTCACCTGCCAATACATGATAAAGCTCTTCAGTTTTTGCATGATAGTGTAGTTGAGTTTCTGTGTTTACCGGTACACTGGCCTGAGCAAGACTCTGGTTTTTGCTGGCATGTTGTTGCGGGTGCATTAATTCACAAATGCTGGAGCTGTCTTTGGTTATATATGTTTTGAGTGTATTCTTTTTTGTAATGTTGGCAGAGGACACGGGAATATTTTTTATTTATCAGCCAGGAAATAAATTTTGCCATCAACTTTTTCGGTTGATACAAAAATATAGGGTTGGGTTAAGGCCAGGCTTACCATGTCGTTGGCACCCGGTTCTGTAAAGGTAACGCTAACATAGAGATTATTATCTTTACGTGCAATTTTAGAAATGCCGACACTGTAACCGCCGCTGGGTTGCTGGCCAGCAAAAACCGCAAGTACAAAGTCGGTATCAAAGTTAACAACAGGCATGGGCTGGCTTGGATTGAGGTTATGAATTTGCCAGCTACGCTGCCAGTCTTTGAGATTACGGATAACAAACTGGTTAGCCAGTGAAACATTACTGTATGATCCTTTGGATAAAATATTGAAGCTTACGTCTGGATTGTCGCCTGTTTCTTCATCAATGGTTGATACGGAATCGGATATTGCACAGGATAAAAGTGCAAACAAGGGAAATAGAATTAAAAAATAACGAACAGGTTTTAGGGATGCCGCCTCAGACAGGCGGTGTGTTTTTTTGTCATTTCGACCGCAGGGAGAAATCCTGTAAGTTCGAGGCATTAAAACTTTATCTGACAAAAGACTTCTCCCTGCGGTCGAAATGATAGAGGTTTAGTTTTGCTAGCCATTTTCCTGCTGTGTTAATACGTTTATTAAAGTGCCATCCTCATTAATTACCGGGGTAAGTAAAATGGGTTGGCAACATACCTGGCAGTCTTCAATATAAGTATAATCCTGGGATGCCTGTGCGTCTATTAAATAATTGCTATCAATCTGGTTGCTGTAATCGACAACGGTGTTAAATACTTCACCGCAGTAAGGACAGCTTATGTCGAAGTTACTAATCATTCTGGCAGAAACAGGCTGATTAAGTTATTCAGAAATTGTTTACCGTGTTCAGTTGGTGTTACTTTATTATTATCGACCATTATAAAATTTTGCTGTTGTGCCTTTTTTAGCTTGTTACTGATTTTATCAGGGTTAAGCCCGCTGTGTTCAGTAAAGGTTTGCAGATTAAATCCGTCTGTCAACCTGAGGGCATTAAGCATAAATTCAAAAATAATATCCTGTTCGCTTAAATTACGCCGGTCAAGGATATGTTTGGCCTTTCTGACAGCCTGTATATAAGTTGTCGGGTGTTTTTGCTTCATGCAACGGTGAATGCTTTGAGTTTGTGCGCTGGATATTTTCTGGTGCGCGCCGGCACCTATGCCAAGATAATCACCAAACTGCCAGTAGTTAATATTGTGTTTACATTGTTGCCTGTTAGTTGCTGATAGTTGTTTTGAAAAAGCAGAAACTTCGTATTGCGTATATTTATTTCTGGCTAACAGTTTATGTGCCTGTTGAGTCATTTCCCAGATTTCATCGTCTATAGGCAAGCTGGGTGGTTTGCTGGCAAACAGGGTATTTGGTTCGATAGTTAGCTGGTAATGCGATAAATGAGGTGGATCAAACTCAAAGGCTGTTTGTAGGTCGTCCAGCATTTGCTGCATGGTTTGTTCCGGTAAGCCATACATTAAATCAAGATTAAAGTTGTTAAAGCCGGCCTTTTTTGCGGCTTCAATGGCGCTTATTGCCTGTTCACTGTTATGGATGCGCCCAAGCTTTTTAAGCATAGAGTCGTTAAAACTTTGTATACCCATTGATAAGCGGTTAACACCGGCTTGCCGATAACCATGAAATTGTTGCTGGTCGACAGTACCTGGATTGGCTTCAAGTGTTATTTCAATATCGGGTGAAAAATTAAGTCGTGCGCGTAAGCCTTGCAGAAGTTTGTCTATCATTTCGGCCGGGA
>JALTLP010000337.1 GCA_027001895.1 Chromatiales bacterium
GTGTGGCTATATAAGCTGGTTATTTCTGGAAAGTGTTTACTGGTTACTGGTTGGCAAAAAGAAAAAACAACGGGTTCGTTTTAATGCCATTGTAAACGA
The DNA here is from genome assembly GCA_027001895.1 of Chromatiales bacterium. Lineage (GTDB taxonomy): Bacteria > Pseudomonadota > Gammaproteobacteria > UBA6429 > Thiohalophilaceae > SZUA-37. The sequence continues at coordinate 100 of JALTLP010000337.1, forward strand.
AGCACGGCAAATAGGCGTTGATGCAATCGTTATCTCTTCTGTGCTGTGTTTTGCCATTGGTATTATGCTGGCAATACAGGGCATTGAAACATTAAAAACATTCGGTGCACAGTCTCAGGTTATATTAGGTATTGCACTATCAGTTACCCGAGAATTTTCTCCTTTAATAATAGGGATTTTAGTTGCGGGGCGTTCTGGCTCATCAATCGCCGCACGCCTGGGTACCATGAATGAATCGCAGGAAATAGATGCACTGCGTGTAATGGGCATCAACCCCGTGCGTTACCTGGCAACACCAATATTAATTGCAATGCTTATTATGCTGCCAATGCTAACCGTGCTGGGTGACTTTATGGGTCTGCTTGGTGGCGCAGTGTATTCCAATATTGATTTAAATATCAGCTTTGCAGCTTATGCCGAACGTAGCATTGAAATACTTAGCGTAAATGATATTGCCCAGGGCTTAATTAAGAGTTTTGTGTTTGCAAGTATTATTGCACTGGTAAGTTTAAGCAATGGTTTTCAGGTGTCCGGTGGTTCCGAAGGAGTGGGTAAGGCAACGACACGCTCAGTCGTATTATCGATTAGTTATATCGTACTGGCAGATATGGTATTCACTTATTTTTTAAATAGATAACGGTGTAGTGATGGAATCGGCAATACAGGTTAAAAACCTGGTAAGTCATTACGGTGACAGGGAAATATTAAAAAATATTTCACTCGAAGTACCGCGTGGTGAAATCCTGGTTATTATGGGTGGCAGTGGCTCGGGCAAGAGTACTTTTTTAAGAAGTTTATTGGGTCTTAAAAAAGCAACCTCGGGTAAGGTTTGTTTGTTAGGTAAAGACATTATGCAACTCAATGAAATGCAAATGCACGATATGCGAAAAAACATGGGTGTTGCTTTCCAGGGGGGTGCTTTATTTAATTCTTTAACTGTAGGAGAAAATGTGCGTTTGCCACTGCAAGAACATACCGAGCTGGATGAGTCCACGATTAATATTATGAGCCGCTTAAAACTAGAAGTGGTTAACCTTGCAGGATTTGAAGACTTAAAACCTGCTGAATTGTCCGGTGGCATGATCAAGCGCGCAGCACTGGCACGGGCTATTGTAATGGATCCGAAACTGTTATTTTTTGATGAGCCCTCTGCAGGACTTGACCCAGTCGCCTCGGTTGAATTAGATGAACTCATTTTAACCTTACGTGATGCAATGCAAATGACTATCGTTGTGGTGACGCACGAACTGGAAAGTGCTTACAAAATTGCAGACCGTATTACGGTGCTGGATCACGGCGAGATTTTAATGACCGGTACAGTTGATGAAGTAAAAAATTCATCAAACAAACGCATACAAAGTTTATTACACAGGCAGGCAAGGCATGAAGAAGTGGATGCCGACGAATACCTGCAACGACTCACCCGTAAAGCGAAGCATCATTAAACATGAAAAGAGATAATATAAATTACCTGTATGTTGGCGGATTTACCCTGGCCATGATGTTGCTGCTGGTGATTGTGGTACTAAAAATTACCGGTCAGGGAACGGTGGCAGACACGTATTATACTTATTATGATAATGTGTCGGGTATCCGCGAAGGAACGACGGTAACCTATGGCGGCTTCAAGGTAGGCCAGCTAATAAATATCGTGCCGCTACGGGAAAATGGTAAAACAAGATATAAGTTAAAATTGGCGGTGCGTTCGGGTTGGCCAGTGCCTTCTGATTCATTTGTTCGGGTGGTATCACCGGGCTTGTTAGCAGAATCACAGATTGATATTTCAGAAGGTAAGGCTGCAACCGTACTTAAACCCGAAGGCGTTTTAAAAAGCGTGCCAGCACTGGATATGATGTCGGTACTTAATTCTATGGGCGGGGAGTTTTCGGATATCAGCAAAGAAGGCCTGATACCATTGCTTAAAAATATAAACAGGCAGGTCGATGGCTTTGGCAATAATATACCGGGAATTGTTAATGAATCAAGACAACTGGTAGCATCGTTAAATACGGTATCACACCGTTTAAATAATCTGCTTACAGAAGAAAACAGTAAACGGCTTGGTAATGTTATTAATAATACAGACAAAATGACAGAAAACCTTGTCAGCCTGTCTTTACGGCTGGACGATATAACACAGCAGTTGCAGGGTCTGGTTGAGAATTCCAACAAACTGTTATCTGATAATAGCGACGATATACGTCAGTCCATGCTGGAGTTGCGTAAAGCGCTTAACAGTGTTTCGCAAAACATGGAAACCATTATGTATAACCTCGATGTATCCAGTCGAAATATCAGCGAGTTCTCACACCAGATACGCGCTAACCCGGGTATCTTGTTAAACGGTAAACCGGTTAAGGATGAAGGTAAATAAATGTTTAGAAAACGGAATATTAAAAATATTTATCTGCTTGTAGTAACAAGCATGTTATTAACGGCCTGCTTTGGTAGCCCGACCGCAGTACCGGAAGACCGATATTACACGCTTAACATCAGTGCGCCGGATATACAGCCAACAAAGTACGAACGTATCGTCATCGAT
>JALTLP010000338.1 GCA_027001895.1 Chromatiales bacterium
GCCTTGAACGTATTGCCATGTATCTGCAAGGTGTAAAAAGTTTGTTTGATCTTATCTGGACCGAAGGCCCACAAGGTATGGTGACTTATGGCGATGTGTTCCATCAGAACGAAGTGGAACAGTCTGCCTATAATTTTGAACACGCCAATGTTGAAGAACTGTTTAAACAGTTTGATGAGTGTGAAAAACAAAGCCAAAGCCTGATTGAAAAAGATTTACCGCTGCCCGCTTATGAACAAATGCTGACAGCATCGCATACCTTTAACCTGCTCGATGCCCGCCATGCGATTTCAGTAACTGAGCGACAGCGTTTTATTTTACGTATTCGTAACCTGTCGCGTGCGGTTGCAGAAAACTATTATAACCGCCGCGAAGCACTGGGCTTTCCATTGTGCGAAAGTGCAAATAACAAAAAGGCGGCTGCAAAATGAGTAAGATTAAAACTGCCGACCTGTTAATAGAAATTGGTACCGAAGAATTACCACCCACAACACTGTTAACGTTGTCCAATGCTTTTAGCAAAAACATAACAAAGGCACTTGATGAACTTGAGCTTGCTTATACCAACGTACACAGTTATGCCACACCACGCCGTTTAGCAATCTGGATTGAGGCCTTACAGGACAAACAAGCCGACAAGCAAGTTGAAAAACGTGGCCCGGCATTGAAAGCCGCCTACGATGCAGACGGCAACCCGACCAAAGCGCTACTGGGCTTTGCTAAATCATGCAGTGCCGATACTAAAGACCTTGAGCAACTTGAAACCGATAAAGGCACCTGGCTGATGTATCGCGCTGAACAAGCAGGTAAAGATACACAGGACTTACTTGCCGAAATTATTAAAACGGCACTGGATAAATTACCCATTGCTAAACGGATGCGTTGGGGCGACCTTGATGCACAGTTTGTTCGCCCGGTGCAGTGGGTTGTTGTTATGTTTAATAGCAAGGTTGTTGACTGTGAAATTTTATCTGTTCAGTCTGATAATAAAACTTACGGGCATCGCTTCCATGCACCGGCAGCTATTACTCTTAAAAAAGCAGCAGATTATGAAACGTTATTAAAAGATAAAGGCAGGGTGATTGCCGACTTTAACCAGCGTAAAAAAGTTATTCGTACACAAATTGAAGATATCGCAAAACAATCCAGAGCCGTTGCTGTAATAGACGAAAGCCTGCTCGATGAAGTGACCGCCATGGTTGAATGGCCGGTAGCAGTAAAAGGTAATTTTGAACAACGCTTCCTGGATGTGCCGCAGGAAGCCCTTATATATACGATGAAACTAAACCAGAAGTATTTTCATCTCGAAGATGCTAACGGTAAATTAATGCCGCACTTTATTACGATTAGTAATATCGAAAGCAAAGATCCTGTACAGGTACAGGAAGGTAATGAACGTGTTATACGACCCCGTTTTGCCGATGCTGAATTTTTCTGGAACCAGGACAGAAAAACAAAACTTGAATCGCAACTGCAGCGATTAAAAACGGTCGTTTTTCAGAAGCAACTCGGTACGTTGTTTGATAAAACCCAACGGGTTAAAACACTGGCATGCTGGATTGCAAAACAGTTAAACGAAGATGCTGATAAAGCACAACGCGCAGCAGAATTATGCAAATGTGACCTGCTCACCGACATGGTTGGCGAACTACCCAGCCTGCAAGGGGTAATGGGGCGCTACTATGCATTGCATGATGGCGAAGATCCACAGGTTGCCGCTGCACTCGACGAATACTACAAGCCCCGTTTTGCCGGTGACAGTTTACCCGACACAGCAACAAGCCGTGCACTCGCACTGGCTGACCGGATTGACACCTTAGTGGGTATTTTTGCGATAGGCCAGATCCCAAGCGGCGTTAAAGATCCGTTTGCATTGCGTCGCGCAGCACTGGGTGTACTGCGTATATTAATAGAGTGCAAGCTTGCTATCGATTTAAAAGAACTGCTTACACAAGCCGCTGCAAACTTTGACAAAGCTCTGGATGCCAGCAAGGCCATTGAACCGGTAATGGACTATTGCCTGGACAGATTAACCGCTTACTACCAGGACAAGGATATCAGTACCGAAGTTATTCAGTCGGTGCTGGCAACTAAACCATCTAACCCTGTTGATCTTGATAAGCGCATACTGGCTGTTAAAACCTTTATTGCTTTACCTGAAGCACAGGCACTGGCAGCAGCGAACAAACGTAGCGGTAATATACTGAAAAAAGTGAAAGGTAAACTCCCTGATAATATTGATAAAAAATTACTGAGCGATGATGCCGAAAAACTTTTTTATAAAACACTAAGTAATTTAAAACAACAAGCGACAAAATCAGTTGATGCCGGTGATTATGAAAAAGCACTGACGTTGTTATCTGAACTGCGCGAACCGGTAGATGCCTTTTTTGATAACGTAATGGTGATGGATGATGATGAAGCTATTCGTAATAACCGAATTGCATTATTAAATAACCTGCATGGTTTGTTTATGCAAATTGCTGATATATCTAAACTATAATAATTAACCACAACGGACACGATGAACACGACGAAAGAATCTTTTATTGTATAGCTAAAATTATTTCAGACTTACAGTATGAATAATGATATGTTGCCAATTTAAAAATTCTGAAAATATTTATATTTTCGTTGTAT
>JALTLP010000339.1 GCA_027001895.1 Chromatiales bacterium
AATTGATGGTTTTCCCGCAGAAAAAAACGGGATATTAATTTTAGGATTAACTAAAAAGAATTGAGTAATGACTGATTACCTGATGAAAAATTATGCACCGTTACCGGTTACCTTTACCAAAGGTGAGGGTGCGCTACTGTGGGACGAAAACGGCGAAAAATATCTCGACGTTTTAAGCGGCGTAGCTGTTTGTAGCCTGGGCCATGCCCACCCGGAAGTGGCAATGGCAATAGCTAAACAGGCCGAACAACTTATCCATACCTCTAACTGGTACCATATTGCACACCAGCAAGAACTTGCCGCCGAGCTTTGCGGTTTAAGCGGCATGGACAATATTTTCTTTGGCAACTCCGGTGCCGAAGCCAATGAAGCAGCCATTAAACTGGCACGTTTATATGGCCACCAGAAAGATATCGATGAACCGGCCATTATTGTCATGGACGGCAGCTTTCATGGCCGCACCCTGGCAACCTTGTCTGCAACCGGTAACCGCAAGGTACAGGCCGGTTTTGAACCGCTGGTGCAAGGGTTTGTTCGCGCACCTTATAACGATTTAAATGCTATCGAAAACATTGCCGCGAATAATAAAAATATTGTTGCCGTACTGGTTGAGCCTGTTATTGGCGAAGGTGGCGTTAACATTCCTGATGCAAATTACTTAAACGGCATTCGAAAACTTTGCGATGACAATGGCTGGTTAATGATGCTTGACGAAATTCAGACAGGTATGTGCCGAACCGGTGAATGGTTTGCATTCCAGCATAACAACATAACACCGGACATCATGACACTGGCGAAAGCTCTGGGTAACGGTGTACCCATTGGTGCCTGCCTGGCAAAAGGTAAGGCGGCAGAATTATTTCAGCCCGGCAATCATGGCAGTACCTACGGTGGTAACCCGCTGGTTTGTGCTGCTGCACTGGCAGTCGTAAAAACCATGAAAGCTGAAAAACTGGCAGCGCGTAGCAAAGCCCTTGGTAAAACCATGCTGGCACAACTTGAAAAAGACCTGCAAAACAACAACGCTGTTAAAGATATACGCGGCCAGGGTTTAATGATAGCTATTGAACTTGACCAGCCTTGTACTGAATTAATGCAATTAGCGTTAGATCAAAAACTGTTAATTAATGTTACCGCTGATTCAGTTGTACGCTTGTTACCACCACTGATTATCAGTGATGACCAGGCAACAGAAATAACACAAAAAGTCTCAAAGTTAATTAATGACTTTACCCGATAACTTTTAACCTTTTCGACAATAAAACAATGAAACACTTTTTAACATTACTCGATATTCCGGCAAAAGAATTATCTACGCTAATTAAGCGCGCCCACGAATTAAAAACCATGCAACACAATGGTGAAATTTTTGAGCCATTAAAAAACAAAGTGATGTCGATGATTTTTGACAAGTCATCAACCCGTACCCGTGTTTCATTTGAAACTGCAATGTCGCAGTTTGGTGGCCATGCTATTTTTCTATCACCACGCGACACCCAGCTTGGCCGTGGTGAGCCGGTAGAAGACAGCGCCCGTGTTTTGTCCAGCATGGTGGATATTATTATGATTCGCACCTTCTCACATGAAATGGTGGAAACCTTTGCGGCGAATTCCAGCGTGCCCGTTATAAACGCCTTAACCGATATGTATCACCCCTGCCAGTTACTTGCAGATATGCAGGCTTACCATGAGCATCGTGATAGTATAAAAGATAATACGGTTAGCTGGATTGGTGATGGCAACAATATGTGTCATTCCTTTATTAATGCAGCCCGACAGTTTGATTTTAAATTAAACATTGCCACTCCCAAAGGCTATGAGCCTGATGCCGATATTGTAAAAGCAGCCGGTGATCGTATTGCACTGACAAACATCCCGGAAGAAGCTGTTGAAAATGCAGACTTTATCGCAACCGATGTCTGGGCCAGCATGGGCCAGGAAGACGAACAAAAACAACGGGAAAAAGCCTTTGCCAATTTCCAGGTAACCAGCAAAATGATGCAGCTTGCCAGTAAAGATGCCCTGTTTACCCATTGCCTTCCGGCGCATCGAGGCGAAGAAGTTGCTGCTGACGTTATTGACGGGCCTCAAAGTATCGTCTGGGATGCCGCTGAAAACCGTCTGCATAGCCAGAAAGCATTACTCGAATACCTGTTAACAAAATAACACCTGTTTTCGCTGAGCGAAAAAACCTTAAAATAATATTATTTTGCTCTAAAGCCTTTACAATTGCGGACGCTATATAAAGTATTCCGTATTTATTGCTTTGCTTATGAAACTCATTTTTATCAAAATATTTTTATTGTTTTCGCTTTATAGCGTCAGCTTGTATGCAAACACCACCCCGCTTCAGGATGGTTTTGATGCCTACCGGGCAGGCCGTTATGACGTTGCCCTGAAATACTGGCTACCGCTGGCACAAAGTAATCACCCCACTCAGGATAATGCAGATGCAATGTATAACATCGGCCTGATGTATATGAATGGCAAAGGGGTAAAACAGGACTACAAACTGGCAAAGCAGTGGTTTAAACGTGCTGCCTTTTATGGCAGCGTTGATGCCGCCTATAACCTGGGCAGTATGTATATGAGTCGCAAGTTTGGTTATCCCAGTAAAAAAGATGCCCTGTACTGGTGGA
>JALTLP010000340.1 GCA_027001895.1 Chromatiales bacterium
TATCAGAAAAACAGTCGAAGCCACTTGCTAACGCAAGATCATGCTTTTCTTTCTCATCCAGCACATCATTGCCGACAATGACAGAGCGATTACTGTCGATAAAAACAGGCAGCACGTCATCACACTTTGTCTCCCTCAACCGCCTACGCGGCCGCACCTTGTTATCTGTGTAAATATAAAGCCGATCACCAAGCTGAACAGACAAACGCCGCCTGCGACGAATAACCTGTTTGACAGACCCGGCAACAACAGCCTTAACAGACCTTTCTTTAATATAAAGGGACGGCATTACTTAACCAGGCACCACGCCAACATAACCAGCGTTAATATTTCTGCATGAATCGCAAATACGGTTAAACTTGCCTTCGGATTTAAAATTTTCACGGCAGCGCAAACATGGAATCTCGTTTTCATCAATCTCTTTCTTTTTACGCAACACAGTTTTTTTATCGCGCTTACGAAAAGACAAACTTAGCCTGGTGCATTTATTAAGCACTGCCTGCGGCGTTCGTTGAAGCTGACAGGCAATCTCATCAACTGATTTGCCAGCATTAAATAATTCGATAAGTTTCGATTTATCGCTGTCGTTCCACAGCATCAAATTAGCCATATCAAGAACCCTCATCATATTGAAAACCTTTATGCTCACGCTTGCACGCCGGATACCTTTTATTATTTCCGCACATAAACTCGCCACGCATAACCTCGATACGCCGCACACAAACGCCGCAACCTTTCTTTTCACGAACTTCCATGGCGACAGCTGCATTAAACGTCGGGTCTGCATACATCCCAGGCATCAGCCGGCCAATTGCTCTAATCGTTTAATCATCGCGCTAAAACGATGTGCCGCGTCGATTACCTGCTTTTGCAATTCAGCCTTTTCGTCTTCCGGCTCAATCGGCATAAATTTATAACCGGCGCACTGGCCTATATAATCAGCCAGCGCATGGCAGCCAATTTTCTGACCCTCAACCAGCAAAAAAAGCAGCTGTTCAGGGTCAAGCTTTTCCGGTCGCACCGTATTTAAACAATTGTTCAACAACTCACTGCCATGCTGTGGCGATTTTTCAGGCCATAACATCGATCCCACTTTTTTACTGCCACCGAGCGCCATAATTACCGTGCGCGCGGCTTCAAAAACATCTTCGTGGAACAACGGTGCCTGCACTAAATCATCCATCTGCCTACCCTTTACAGGACGTTACAATTTAATTGTAAAGACTTGTAACGCCTAAAAAATGCACAATAAAAATCCCCGCCAGCCAAACTGGTACGGGGACGACTTACCACCAAGCAGCAATAACCGGTTTATCGAGAGAGATCACCAAAAGGTTAAAAAACCGATTACCGCCACAACTTAAAATTGAGAGACACCCAATGTTAAAATCGAAAACGCCAATAAACGAAAACAACATCAGGAACCTCTCAATGACCGAAATATCTAAAGAAGACTTTGAAAACGTATCTTTATTCGCTCACCACATCGTGCTAAAAATACTGTTTGGCGTACTCGCCAACCACAACAGCCAACTGGCTGCCGACATAGCGATGGAATTAAGTCGGGTGCAAATCGTGCTTCCAGACTTAATGAAGGAAAACTATGTGCCATACGTTCACACTGAATTGCAGAAGTGGATTGACCAGCTTTCTGCGAAAGATCAGCCCAACGGATGAGCTCGGTTTTTACCCAGGTAATCATGCAGCTGACTCTTCAAGTGGGTATAAATCAGGCCGTAACTCATGTCGAGAAACAGCGCCGCCGGTTGCTTTTTCAACGCATAACACACGCTCAGCAGGGCAACCTGATCGAATCCAACGCTGCACAGCTTGATACTTCACGTTGCATGCGGCCGCTAATGCAACCTGACCACCAACCGTTTCCACCGCTTTTTTTACTGCTTCTTTGCTCATGCCTAGTAATATACAACTAAGAGTTGCATATTGTCAACAACTGAGTGTTGCATTGTTACCAAGTAATATGCAAGTTATGGTTGTACAATCAAAAAATGAACAATTTAGTCAAAGACTAAACAAACTGCTTAATGACATGGATGTACCGCCCATGAATCTTGGCCGCGCGAAATGGTTCCATGATTTTGTAAAAAAACAACTAAAAATAGATGTATCATATGAAGCAACAAGAAAGTGGCTTTCAGGCGAGTCCATCCCATACACCAAACGTATTGGGTTAATTGCATATGGTTTAAACAGTACTACTGAATATTTAATAGGAGAAGCGCCCAGGGAAAGCCAGACACTTGGAGTCAAAGAAAAGCGCGCAAAATACAGCATGGAAGAAATCAGTTTACTTGAAAAAATAAACAAACTATCACCAGCTGATAAGGCGCGCTTATCGAGCATCGTTGACGCGCTTAATCAAAAGCCTGGTAAAAAAACCGGAAACTAAAATACTTAAATTCAAAAAAAGGAATACGCTGTGAAAAAAATAAATTACCCGATATTTATATTTTTAATATTCATTACATATGCTTCTGGTTGCGCAACATCAAGCTTTTCCTACGGAAATAACTTCAACTCAAACAATGTAAAAAAAATAACAAAAAACAAAACAACGACAAATGAGTTGATCAAACTTTTTGGAAAACCAAACAGCAAAGTGGTTATTTCAGAGAAT
>JALTLP010000341.1:0-9127 GCA_027001895.1 Chromatiales bacterium
CCTTTGATGGTTCCGGTTCGACTGACCCGGAGGGTAATCCACTCACTTATTCCTGGGAAGTTCAGGGAAGTAGTAGCTTACTAACAGGTGTGACACCTAGTTTCACCTTTAATACAGCCGGCACTTTTAACGTCTGGTTAAGAGTGAATGATGGTTCACTTAACTCAACCTGGGTATCGACCACGGCGACTATTACGAATGCACCGCCGCCGAATCAGGCGCCGACTGCCGTAGCGGGAGGCCCTTATAGTGGGCTGGTTGGTAATGTGATTACCTTAAATGGTAGTGGATCGTCTGACCCGGAAGGCAGTCCGTTAACGTATAGCTGGACATTATCAGATGGTCGTACTTTAACAGGCGTGCAACCGAGTGTATCTTTTGCAACGGCCGGTACTTATAGTGCCAGCCTTGTTGTTTCGGATGGTTCGTTAAGTTCGACGCCTTCTGTGGCAAGTATTACGGTTAGCAATACACCACCCCCCAATCAGGCACCCACTGCGGTTGCCGGTGGCCCGTATAGTGGCCTGGTAGGTAGTTCAATTTTACTTAATGGCACCGCTTCATCCGATCCGGAGGGCAGTCCGTTAACGTATAGCTGGACATTATCGGATGGCCGTACTTTAACAGGCGCCCAACCCACTGTTAGTTTTGCCACGGCAGGTAGTTACACTGCAAGTTTAGTGGTTTCCGATGGGACGTTAAGTTCGACACCATCGGTCGCAAGCATTACGGTAACGTCGGGTGTAAATCAGCCACCAACAGCAAATCCTGGTGGGCCGTATAGCGGTACAGTGGGAAACCCCGTTACGTTCAATGGCTCTGGCTCAAGTGATCCGGATGGCAACCCGTTAACGTATACATGGGAAATTCAGGGTAGTGTATTTACAGGTGTGTCCCCATCGTTTACGTATACTTCAGCAGGCACGTATACTGTCTGGTTAAGGGTCAATGATGGTTTATTAAATTCCAGCTGGGTATCGACTACGGTAACCATAACTTCCGGGACGGTTAATCAGGCACCGACGGCCGTTGTTGGCGGCCCTTATACAGGGAGTGCCGGGGTTCCCCTGCAGCTTAATGGCACAGGATCTTTCGACCCGGAAGGCAGCCCGTTGACCTACCAGTGGGAAATCCCAGGAGTCGGTTTGTATAGCGGCGCAACGCCGACAGTTAGCGTGCCGACCTCTGGTTCTTATAATGTCTGGCTAAGGGTTAATGATGGCAGCCTGAATTCTTCCTGGGTTAATACTACCCTTCTAATTCAATAACTTAACTAACCCGTAGCCACCTGAAGTCTTTCAGGTTGGCTGCGGGTGGTGGTTATCACTTTCTTTTATATATAGTCTTTCTATTTAATAATTCAGCATTTGTAGGTATAGTTAGATCCATTCCAGTAATTGGTTTCTATTTGTGGGTCATGTTCTTATGCCAAAACAATCTGTTGTTAACCTCGATGATTTAAGAGCGAAGTGCAAAAGCTGCAGTTTGTATCAATTGTGTTTGCCTCTGGGACTGGAAGAAGGCGATATTGATAAACTTGAAAGCATTATTAAACGTCGTCGGGTTGTTGAAAAGGGCAGCTACCTGTATCACGCCGGTGATAAATTAAAATCATTGTACGCGGTTCGCTCCGGCTCTTTTAAGTCGTATGCACCGGTTGCAGAATCATCCGAACAGGTTGTTGGTTTTCACTTGCCGGGCGAGTTAGTGGGCCTGGATGCCATTCACGGCGAACAACATCGAAGTTATTCAAAGGCGCTGGAAACGTCCAGTGTTTGTGAAATCCCCTTTGATAAGCTTGAATCACTCAGCATGGAGATTCCTGGTCTATCTCATCAGCTTATGAATCTTATGAGTGAAGAGTTGCAGCATGAGCAGTGTCACGTGACCCAGCTTGCAAAAATGACGGCGGAAGCGCGTCTGGCCAACTTTATAATAGAAATGTCAAAACGCCATGCTGCTCGTGGACATTCAGCTACTGAATTTAACTTAAGCATGTCACGCAATGATATTGCAAACCTGTTAGGCCTGGCCGTTGAGACTGTGAGCCGTTTGTTTACGCATTTTCAGGATATCAAAATCTTACGGGTAGAACGCAAACATATCGAGATTATAAACATGACAGGTCTGCAACAACAGGCGCAATCGTGTGTTGGTGAGTCGGCGGACTCGGACACTGCAAAAAAAAATCGAAGCCTGAGTTAAATTAGTATATAACTAAATAATCACGTTTTTATAACTTACCAGTCAACTGATCCAGATCAGTTATTTTTATACCGTTTTAAGACATTATTCACATCATGAAATTTCGTGGCGGCATCATGCTGCCTGATTATTTTTAATAATGAAATAAACGGAAAATAATGATGACAAATAATTCTAACGCAGTCGCTGAAACCTATAATTATAAAGTGGTAAAGCAATTTACTGTGATGACAGTTATATGGGGAATTGTCGGAATGTTGGTTGGTGTAATTATTGCTGCTCAACTTGTCTGGCCTCAACTCAACTTTGACCTGCCATGGCTAACCTACAGTCGCTTACGTCCCTTACACACCAATGCTGTCATTTTTGCGTTTGGCGGTTCGGCATTGATGGCAACCTCGTTTTACGTGGTGCAACGAACCTGTCAGGTAAGGTTGTTCAGTGACAAGCTGGCTGCATTTGTTTTCTGGGGATGGACGTTGGTTATTCTGCTGGCGGCGGTTACTCTGCCACTGGGGATCACCACCTCAAAAGAATACGCAGAACTTGAATGGCCAATTGATATTTTAATTGCTGTGGTCTGGGTTGCTTATGCCATTGTGTTTTTCGGTACGATATTACAGCGCAAGGTTAAGCATATTTATGTAGCCAACTGGTTTTATGGTGCCTTTATCTTAACCGTTGCAGTATTGCATATTGTTAACAGTGCAGCGCTTCCGGTAACAATGACCAAGTCATATTCTGTTTATGCCGGTACGGTCGATGCGATGGTGCAATGGTGGTATGGGCATAACGCAGTGGGCTTTTTCCTTACTGCAGGTTTTCTGGGTATTATGTATTACTTTATTCCCAAGCAGGTGGGCAAGCCGGTTTATTCTTATCGACTTTCTGTGGTGCACTTCTGGGCATTAATTTCTACTTATATGTGGGCCGGCCCTCATCATCTACACTACACGGCATTACCAGACTGGACACAATCACTGGGTATGGCCTTTTCTTTAATCTTACTTGCGCCAAGCTGGGGCGGTATGATTAACGGTATCATGACCCTGTCAGGTGCATGGTACAAGTTACGTCAGGATCCTATTTTAAAATTCCTGGTGGTATCGCTTTCGTTTTACGGTATGTCTACTTTTGAAGGCCCGATGATGTCCATTAAAACAGTGAATGCATTATCGCATTATACTGACTGGACTATCGGTCATGTACACTCTGGTGCATTAGGCTGGGTCGCACTGGTTTCTATTGGTGCCATGTACTTTTTAATTCCAAAAGTATTTAATCGCGAGCAGATGTACTCGATTAAATTTATGGAAATGCACTTCTGGATTTCAACATTAGGCATCGTGCTTTATATCGCGGCAATGTGGATAGCCGGTGTTATGCAGGGTTTAATGTGGCGTGCAGTAAACAGCGACGGTACCTTAACCTACAGCTTTGTTGAATCACTCGAAGCAACCTACCCATACTATTTTGTAAGGTTACTGGGTGGCCTGTTGTTCTTCAGCGGTATGCTGTTAATGGCCTATAACATGTATAAAACAATTAATGGTTCGCCCATCAGGGACAAGATGCCAGATCTTGAAGGTGCAGAATCACCGTTAGCAAATCCAGCCGTTGCAGGAGGTCAGTCATGAGTCATGAAAAGATAGAAACAAATGTTGGCCTGATGGCACTGTTTGTAATACTGGTTATTAGTGTGGGTGGCCTTGTAGAAATCGTGCCTTTGTTCTTTTTAAAAGATACAACCGAACCGGTTAAAGACTTAAAACCTTATACTGCCTTGCAGCTTGAGGGACGTGATGTTTACATACGTGAAGGCTGTTATGTATGCCACTCACAAATGATTCGTCCATTTCGTGCAGAGACGGAGCGTTATGGCCACTACTCGGTTGCCGGTGAATTTGTATACGACCATCCCTTCCAGTGGGGTTCTAAACGAACCGGGCCGGATCTTGCCCGAGTAGGTGGACGTTACAGTGATGACTGGCACAGGGTTCATTTAACCAATCCGCGTGATGTGGTTCCCGAATCCAATATGCCGGGGTTTCCGTGGTTAGCGGAAAATAAAATTGATTCTTCGGTGACACCTAAAAAAGTATCAGCAATGAAAACACTGGGTGTACCTTATACACAGGCTGATATTGATGGCGCAACAGAAGCGGTTAAAGATAAAACCGAAATGGATGCGCTTATTTCCTACTTACAGGTGCTTGGTACAAGCATCAAAACACGACGGTAGGAGGCAGATCATGGATATTAATGATGTTCGCGCAGCCTATACGGTTATTATGTTTGTCGTGGTTATCGCTATTTATTTCTGGGCATGGAGTAAAAAACGCAAGCAGGACTTTAACGAGGCGGCCAATCTGCCGTTTACCGAACCGGATAAACCTTCTTCAGTAACCCGCGTAAGCGACAACGATAACAGTGGAGAAAAGTTATGAGTAGTTTCTGGAGTAATTACATTATTATTATAACCTTGCTCAATATTTTTGGTTGTCTGTGGTTAATTAAATGGGCAAGTAAAAAACGTGCGGGTGAAGCAAATGAAGGCGATGTTACCGGCCACGTCTGGGACGAAAACCTTGAAGAACTTAACAACCCATTACCTCGCTGGTGGTTATGGCTGTTTTATATCACCATTGCTTTTTCACTGATTTATTTTTTCTTTTACCCCGGTCTGGGAAACGTCAAGGGCAACTTTGGATGGTCGCAAGTGGATCAGTATGAACAGGAAGTCGCACAGGCAAATAAAGAGTATGGTCCTTTGTTTGCAAAGTATGCGGCAACACCCATTACTGAACTGGCTAAAGATAAAAAAGCCAATGAAATTGGACAGCGCCTGTTTTTAACCTATTGTTCAACCTGTCATGGTTCTGATGCAAAGGGTGCACGCGGTTTTCCAAATCTTACCGATAAAGACTGGCTCTACGGTGGTTCGCCAGAAGCAATCAAGACAACCATAATGAATGGCCGAAATGGAATGATGCCAGCAATGGGTGCTGCACTGGGTGGCGATAAAGGCATTGATGAAGTTGCTAACTATGTAATGAGTTTAAGTGGCCGTAAAGTTGATGAGAGCAAAGCCGCCGCCGGCAAAGCCAGGTTTGAAATGATGTGTGCAGCCTGTCATCTGGCATCAGGTAAAGGTAATCAGGCTCTGGGTGCGGCAAACCTTACCGATAATATCTGGCTATATGGTGGCTCGGCGGGTGTTATTAAACAAACTATCACCAACGGGCGTAGTGGTAAAATGCCTGCGCACAAAAACTTTCTTGGTGAAGACAAGTCTCATTTATTGGCGGCTTATATTTACAGTTTAAGTAATTAATCTTATTAACCACGGCGACACAGCGGACGCGGCGATATTATGTTTGTCTTCGTCGTGCCGCTGTGGTTGATTTAATAAATGAAATCAAAAAAAAATATACCCGAAGTCGATAGCGACGAAGCGTATGCTAAACATAAAAAGGTTTACCCACGCGAAGTGCATGGTCTGTTCGCTACCTTCAGGGTGCTCGGTGTTTTTGTATTGTTAGGTGGCTACTATCTGGTGCCCTGGTTGCAATGGGATGGTCATCAGGCCGTGCTGTTTGACCTGCCCGCACGTAAATTTTATATTTTTTCACTTACCTTCTGGCCGCAGGATTTTATTTATCTTGCAGCGTTATTAATTATCGCGGCCTTTTCACTGTTTTTTTTCACTGCACTGGCCGGACGTTTATGGTGTGGCTATGCCTGCCCACAAACCGTCTGGACAGAAGTTTTTTTATGGATAGAACGTAAGGTTGAGGGAAGTCGCAATAAACAAATCAAACTGGATAAAGGGCCGCTTACAAAATATAAAGTTTCCCGAAAAGTGATAAAGCATGCATTATGGCTGGCACTTTCCTTATGGACGGGCTTTACCTTTGTTGGCTATTTTACGCCTATCCTGGAGCTTGGTCAGTCTTTTATTCACTGGACATTAGGCCCGTGGGAAACATTCTGGATATTTTTTTATGGTTTTGCAACCTATGGTAATGCCGGCTGGATGCGTGAACAGGTTTGTATCTATATGTGTCCCTATGCACGCTTCCAGAGCGCAATGTTCGATAAAGATACGCTGGTGATTTCATATGATGAAGCACGCGGTGAACCACGAGGTTCCCGTAAGAAAAAAGACAACCCGAAAGAACAGGGGCTCGGAGACTGTGTGGATTGCACCCTGTGTGTGCAGGTTTGTCCAACCGGTATCGATATACGTAAAGGTATGCAGTATCAGTGTATTGGTTGTGCAGCCTGTATTGATGTTTGCAACGAAGTGATGGGCAAGATGGGTTATGCAAAGAATCTGGTTCGTTATACTACTTTAAATGCAATGGAAGGCGTTAAAACCCGAATTCTTCGACCAAGAATTATTATTTATTTCCTGTTACTGGTTTTTATTAGCAGTTTGCTGGTTTATAAAATGGCGGTCAGGGTGCCACTGGAACTGGATATTATCCGTGACCGGAATGCTTTATATCGTGAAACAAACGAAGGTCTGGTAGAAAATATCTATACCTTAAAAATTATTAACATGGATGACAAAGCTCAAACGTATAAACTGACAATCACCGGCATTGATGGTATTAAAGTTATACAAAAGATTAAACAGATAAAAGTAAATAGTGGCGAAGTTCTTGATTTGCCGATCAGCATACAGGTGGATCCGGTTAATCTTAAAAAGACCGCAGAGTCATTAAATTTTGATTTAATCTCTACAACCAACCCGGATATTCATGTAGAAGAAACCGGTCGTTTTATAGGGCCGCTTGTCCGTTAAGACAGGGTAATGATAATGATGCAAAATACAATAACAACAGAGCCAGCATGGTATAAACAATTCTGGCCCTGGTTTTTAATTTTTTTACCGGCTAGCGTTGTTGTTGCCAGTATGTTTACTATTATGCTGGCAACGGATAATGCTGACTCACTGGTGGTAGATGACTATTATAAAAAAGCATTGCAAATTAATCGTGATTTAACAAAAATTGAGCATGCAAAAAAAATTGGTTTATCGGGGAGTGTGGTAATTCACAATGACAGCCTGCAATTAAATTTGCAGGTGCAAAAAGAAAAATTAAAACTGGCACCAGTACTAAGCCTTAATTTTGTACACCCAACCCGTGCAGAAAAAGATTTTTCGGTTGTCTTAACCGCTTCAGAACAGGCTCGGGTCGGCAACGGAAATGATGCCGTCAGTCATGTTTTATATGTTAGTTCAAATGACATAAATATGATTAAAAAAATAATAAACGGTGCATGGTATGTGCATTTACTCCCGGCAGACAAGGCATGGCAGTTAAACGGGAAAATTAAAAATAAAAGTACAGCAATCAGCTTGTATGCAGATTAAAGGAGGAACAAAATGACACAAGATGGTAAAGAGATACCCGTTATACAAAAAGTTATTGCGGTTCTATGGCCGTCATTCCTGACTGCCGGTGTTGCAACTATTTTGTTTTTTGCCTATTTCGATCCGCAGTTATTAATGCAGGTGAGTGGTTACGGCGAAATATCAAGAATGGCGGGATATACAATCGGTTTTTTCCTGTTCTGGATTTTAACTTCAATCACCTGTGTTTTAACCTGTTATTTCCAACGGCCTTGTGATAAAAAATAACTGGATTATTAAAAATAATAATGAACCGTCTGAATTTTTAGAAAATATGTCTAAACGTTCATTTATAAGTTACGTACTATACATTCTTTTATCTTTGGTGCCTTTTGCAGCAGGTCTTTATGCATTATTTGAGAAAAAAACAATATTGGCCGGACGGCTGGCACCGGGGGGTATATATGAGCTTAGTTTTATCCTGGGTCTTATTCTTCTTTTTGTTGGTATTTTGATATAGCAATATCAGCTTCAGCCTGATAAGTAACAAGGCATAGTTTCTACGAGGATTTACCAATACTGCTTTCTTTGCCGGAAAGAATATTCTGTATATTTTCCTTATGTCGCCAGAAAAGAATAATAGTCATTACTATTATCACTGCTATCAGTGGTATTGACTTGCCCATGATGTAATAAAGGTAAAGCGGTGCGAGTGCTGTTGCAATCAGTGCTGCCAGTGAGGAAAGCTTAAATACCCTGGCAACTATCAACCAGGTGCCAGCAGTCGCCAGACCCAGCAGCCAGGAAAAACCAAATAAAACACCAAGTAAAGTGGCCACACCTTTGCCACCTTTAAAGCCAAAAAAGACCGGGTACAGGTGGCCGATAAAGGCACTAAAGCCGACAAGTGCCAGTGATAAATCATCGACTTTTAGCCACTGTGCAACCAGTACCGGAACCAGGCCTTTTAACATATCGCCAAACAGAGTAATGGCGGCAGCTTTTTTACCGCCGACCCGTAATACATTCGTTGCTCCAGGGTTACCGGAACCCATTGTTCGTGGATCAGGCAGTTGCATTAATTTGCACACAATAATGGCGGTTGATATTGAACCAAGCAAATAAGATACGCAAACAAGTAAAATGTCAGTCAGGGGCATAAGTTAATATTTTCCGTGTTAAATTTACACTGGATTATAGAGTGAATCGCGATGGCAGTGTATAGTTAGTTTCTCAATTTTCATGGTTGTTGGCCAATTCAAACAGGTAAAATCAGCATTATGCAAGATATTATATTTATTAGTGAATTACGAATAGAAACCGTTATTGGTATTTTTGACTGGGAACGACAAATTAAGCAAACCGTTATTCTTGATATAGAGTTGGCTACCGATATCAGAAAGGCGGCACAGAGCGACCATATTGACGATACGATTGATTATAAAACACTGACCAAAAAAGTTATTGCTTTTGTCGAAGCCAGTGAATTTCAGTTGGTAGAAACATTGGCCGAACGTGTTTGTGAATTAATACAAAAAGAATTTTCTGTACCGTGGGTAA
>JALTLP010000341.1:9137-9737 GCA_027001895.1 Chromatiales bacterium
GAATGGACGACATCGAACTCGCCACCGGCACGGGCCGGCCGACCCCCTTCCTCGCCCGCTTCGACTGCCGCTGAGCCCCGCCCCGGCCCGGGGGGCCGGTGCGCCGGGAGCGCTACGCGGTGCACGTGATGTTGGTATTTTAATTGAGCGCGGGAGCCGATAGTAACGAATGAAACGTGCTTATGTCAGTATCGGAAGCAATGTTGATGCCGAAAAAAATATTGTGGCGGCGATTACTGCACTAAAAAATAATTTTACCAATCTTGAGCTTTCTACTGTGTATCAAAATACAGCCGTTGGTTTTGACGGGGACGATTTTTTAAATCTGGTTGCGGGTTTTGACACAAGCCTGACGATTCCGGAGCTTGTCGGGTTTTTTCATCAGGTTGAACGTGCCCAGGGACGGCAACGAGATGAAAAAAAATTCAGTTCAAGAACATTAGACATCGACTTACTGTTATACGCAAATGAAGTTTTTGAGTCCGGTTCTATCTCTATACCACGTGATGAAATACTGAAATACGCTTTTGTCCTGCAACCTCTTGCCGAACTTGTTCCAGATTACATTCATCCGGTTTTAAACAGGCGTATAAGTGATTT
>JALTLP010000341.1:9747-10260 GCA_027001895.1 Chromatiales bacterium
TGACTGTGTTGTTAAAAATAAAACAGTTTTAGCAATATCCGAAGGGTGCCCCTGACGCTTTAAAAAATTGCGTGACACAATACGTTGTTGGGTAAGCTGATCCATGTCATTTTCGGGCCATAAAATGGCACCGGGCGCGACTCCGTTAACCCGGACTTCCGGGCCAAGTTCTTTGGCCAGTGATTTAGTCATCATAGCCAGGCCAGCCTTTGCCATGCAATAAATGGGGTGTTCTTTTAAAGGACGGTCGGAATGAATGTCGACAATATTAACAATACAACCATTTGTTTGTTTTAATGCAGCGGCGGCTGCCTGAGCAAGAAAAAAGGGTGCTTTTAAGTTGCTACCGAATAAATCGTCCCATTGTTCTTCTGTTGCTTCACCAATCGGTGTTGGATAAAAAGTTGATGCATTGTTAACCACGGTATCAAGGCGGCCAAATCGCTCAACCGTACTGTGAATAAGCGAGTGTAACCCCCTGGTAACATGCAGATCGGCCTGGATAAGGATAAC
>JALTLP010000342.1 GCA_027001895.1 Chromatiales bacterium
TTGTTTTAGTTTACTTGCGGCTACTTTTCTGTCCTGCAGGCTGCCAGTAAACAAAGGCAAATTAAAACTAACCATTGCAGATAAAAAATCAGCTCGATCCTTACCACTTGCTGTTTTGTCACGTGCGCCGTATGTCAGGTCAACCATCCAGTTTGGCTTGTAACTCTGTCTGGCAAGTTTGATATTGGTATTGGATACCGACACCTTTGCTTGCTGCATTTGTAACATGGGGTGCCGGTCGAGTGCATCCTGATATTGCTGAACAGTAACTGGCAATGGCAAAGCAGGCAGACTCATTGCTGTCATTTCTGTTTGCTGCGCGGCAATTTGTTTACCGATTAACTTTTCCAGACTGGCACGGGCAATTTTTTGTTTGGTAATGATCTCGGACTCTTTATCGTCAAGCAGTTCAAGTTCGAGTTCGGCACGTATAACATGCTGTTGCAATTGCCGTCCGGATGAATAATTTGATTCGGTTACTTTAACCAGCTTTCTGAATAAACCGCGGTTTTTTTGCACCACTTTTTGTGCCTGTAGCCAGTAATAATATTCCAGCCAGGCTTTGCGCACCTCACGTACCAGCTTACGCTTTTGCATTCTTGCTTTAGCCATTTCGGCACTTGCAAAATTAAGTGCACGGGCTGACCTTAAGTCGAGCGTATCACCGGCCGGAAACATTTGTTGTATACCAAACTGTATTTGTGTCATCGGTTCCTGGTTACGTTTCCAGGTATCGGTCGGGAAATTCATTAAACCCAGTTTTATTCTTGGGTCGGGTAAACTTGAAGCCGCAACAGAAGATTCTCTGTATGCTTTTTCCTTATCATAAATAGCTGCCAGAACCGGGTCGTTCTCAACAGCACTTTGCACCGCCTGCTCAATCGTTAAACCTTGTGCATAACTATTTGATAACACGGCCAGATATACCAGGCACACTCCACCCAGCGTTGTTAATTTTGCCCACATAATATTCTCCAGTACGGGGTACACTTTAAGCTTACATTGCAACGCAATGTTTACTTTTAAAACATAAAAAATTTAATTAATAAAGATTACAGCAGAGTGTGTTTTGGAGGACGGATATCAAGAAACTGAATGGTGCCGATAAGTGGCTGGTAAAAGTTATATTGTGTTTGATATTGAATTGCAAACTGAGGGAGTTGATGCAGATAAGACATTGCAACAAAGCTTAGGCACTTGTTGCATTCCTGGTCGGACATATTGCATGCCGTATCAGACTGGCAACATTCCTTTACTTTTTTGTGCATGTCGCAATGCGCCATGTTCATTTGTTCCTTTGCCGCATCGGCCTGCTTTGCTGCAACGGACGAAGAAGGGTTTGTTGCTGTCATTTGCATTGGCGCGGAAGCCGGCATAACAAAAGACGCTGCAAAAGCAACCTGCACAGGTAACCATGCCACTGCGGCAATGACGATATATAGCATGGTCTTTTTAAAGTTGTTTTGCATTTAGAACACTTTATTACAAATGATTACAAACAATATTGAATCTATGTAGCTTAATAGAACGGATAGTTTATACAAAGTTCCTCAGAATGTTAATAAATTCTAATTGATCTACATCTATTAAAACCTGTTTCACTGCATATTGAGACAAATTATTCCTTATATATAGTCAACTTTTACAAATTCAGTAGCTTTAGACAGTACAAACTCCCTAAATGCCTGTGCCACGGTCGATAAACGCTTGTCTTTGCGATGCACCAGATACCAATGCCGCATAATCGGGAAGTCTTCAACATTTAGGATAACCAGTCGATTTGTTTCCAGTTCCAGCTCGATTGTATGAACAGACACCACACCCAGCCCCATTCCCGCCTGTACGGACTGTTTAATCGCTTCGTTTTCGTTCATTTCCATGCTGGATGTAATCGAAAGATTGTGTTCATCAAAGAAACGCTGCATCGCAGTACGAGTACCCGAGCCCTGTTCACGCACAACAAAGGTTTCATTTTGTAATTTTTTCAGTGAGACCTTTTTCAACGCTGCAAGCGGGTGGCCTGGAGATGCCACCACCACCAGCGGGTTATCGGCAAAGGCCTCGGTGGTAAGCTCATCATTTTCCGGGGGCTTCCCCATAATCGCGATATCTTTTTCATTATCAGACAACTGCTGCAACAATCGCTCGCGGTTGGTTACATCCAGACTAATCGTAACGCCTTCATGCAACTGCTTAAACATCGCTAACATCCGGGTGGCAAAGGCATTAGCCGTGGTGGCGACAGTCACTTCGAGTTTTCCAGATTCCAGCCCTTTTAAGCGCTCCATCACTTCACCGGCATCTTCCAGTTCACGGGCAATACTGCGCGCATAGTGATACATTTCCTTGCCCGCCTCGGTAAGAAACACTTTTTTACCGATTTGCTCCAGCAAAGGCAGGCCAGTATGCTCTTCAAGCTGTTTTATTTGCATCGAAACCGCAGGCTGAGTCAGGTAAAGCTCCCTGGCCGCCTGGGTATAACTGAGGTTGCGCGCCACCGCCTCAAAAACCTTTAATTGCCGAAAAGTAACATTCATCGCTTTTCCTATGCTAAGTTAATTTTTTTCAAGATAACTTATTGATATTCCTTACATAAATTATGTTTTTTTAAAATAACCAGGTAAAACAGTAGGTTAATATCCCTACATTTAGTATATAAGTAATTATTTATGACTTCAATCATTTATTCTTAGTTTACATTATACATCAGCCGTCTATACTTCATCTCACTATAAGTACTTGAGCACAATACCTGGTTATATCGGTTGTACTCAAGCAAGTAAAAAAACGATTTTTTTTAATTATCATTTAGGAGGCCTACATGGCTAAGAAATATGATGCGGGTGTAAAAGAGTACCGTGAAACGTACTGGATGCCTGAATACACGCCAAAAGATACTGATATATTGGCATGTTTCAAGGTAACACCACAGGACGGCGTTCCTCGCGAAGAAGTTGCGGCTGCGGTTGCTGCGGAATCTTCAACAGGTACATGGACAACTGTTTGGACTGATTTGTTAACAGACCTTGACTACTACAAAGGTCGTGCATACGCAATTGAAGACGTACCAGGTGATGACACTTGTTTCTACGCTTTCATTGCTTACCCAATTGACTTATTCGAAGAAGGGTCCGTTGTAAACGTATTAACTTCTTTAGTCGGTAACGTATTTGGCTTTAAAGCCTTACGTGCTTTACGTTTAGAAGATATCCGTTTCCCTGTAGCTTACGTTATGACCTGTAATGGGCCACCACAGGGTATCCAGGTTGAACGCGACATCATGAACAAATACGGTCGTCCTTTATTAGGTTGTACTATCAAGCCTAAGTTAGGTCTTTCTGCTAAAAACTACGGTCGTGCCTGTTACGAAGGTTTACGTGGTGGTTTAGATTTCACAAAAGATGATGAGAACGTAAACTCACAGCCATTTATGCGTTGGAAGCACCGTTTCGATTTCGTTATGGAAGCTATCAACAAAGCTGAAGCAGAAACTGGTGAACGTAAAGGTCACTACTTAAACGTTACAGCACCAACTTCTGATGAAATGATGAAGCGTGCTGAATACGCGAAAGAAATCGGCGCACCTATCATCATGCACGATTACTTAACCGGTGGTTTATCTGCAAATACTCAGCTTGCACAATGGTGTCAGGACAACGGTATGTTGTTACACATTCACCGTGCAATGCACGCGGTACTTGACCGTAACCCACACCACGGTATCCACTTCCGTGTATTAACTAAAATATTACGCCTGTCTGGTGGTGATCACCTTCACTCAGGTACGGTTGTTGGTAAGCTGGAAGGCGACCGTGATGCAACACTGGGCTGGATCGATATCATGCGCGATTCATACATCAAAGAAGATCGTTCACGCGGTATTTTCTTTGACCAGGACTGGGGTTCAATGCCTGGCGTTATCCCGGTCGCTTCGGGTGGTATACACGTATGGCACATGCCTGCACTGGTTAACATCTTTGGTGATGACTCAGTACTTCAGTTCGGTGGTGGTACATTAGGTCACCCATGGGGTAATGCTGCGGGTGCTGCTGCTAACCGTGTTGCGGTTGAAGCTTGTGTTGAAGCACGTAACATGGGTCGTGAGCTTGAGAAAGAAGGTAAAGACATTCTTACTAATGCTGCGAAACACAGCCCAGAGCTTAAAGCTGCCATGGAAACCTGGAAAGAAATCAAATTTGAATTTGATACAGTTGATAAAATCGACGTGGCTCATAAGTAAAAACGTCATTTAGCGCGCTCTGGCAGCGTTGCAGAAAAGAGACCTGTATAAATAATACATTCTTCTTTTCCCGCCTTGCCAGAGAGCACTATCTAACGTTTTACAAGTGATAATCAAATTCTATTAAACTATTTAGGAGTAAATCACAATGAGTGATGTACAAGATTACAACTCAAGCTTAAGCGATACTGCAAGCCGTAAGTTTGAAACTTTCTCTTACCTGCCATCGATGGATGCTGATCAGATTCGTGCTCAGATCGATTACATCGTAAGCAAAGGCTGGAACCCTTCAATTGAGCACACTGAACCACAAAATGCGGGTGGTTCTTACTGGTATATGTGGAAGCTACCAATGTTTGGTGAAACAGACGTTGACGCTATCCTTG
This sequence comes from Chromatiales bacterium, assembly GCA_027001895.1. Classification (GTDB taxonomy): domain Bacteria; phylum Pseudomonadota; class Gammaproteobacteria; order UBA6429; family Thiohalophilaceae; genus SZUA-37. Next base: position 4,627 of record JALTLP010000342.1, read on the forward strand.
CTGAATGTGAAGCTTGTCATAAGGCACACCCTAACAATCACGTTCGTTTGTTAGGCCTGGACAACTTTGCACAATGTGCTGGTGCATCAATGGTTATCTATCACGGTAAAGCAGTTTAAGAACCGTTTGATAAATCGCAAAGCCCCTGTCTGCTTTTGCAGGGAGGGGCTTTCTTATAAGCACTAATCTATTTTTATTAGCAGCTTATGCTGATAATAAAAATGGGTTGGTTAACCTGGCAAACTAAAAGACGAGCGTTATGAGCAAAACCAATACATATGTAGGCATTAATAACGATATGTTCGGAGGTATGACAACCATCGGTAAAATCATTCGTGATGCCTGGGTGTTTGAATTAATACCAGAAACAGAAACCTGCGAAGGCTGGAACGGCCAGGGTATTGATGCCTTATTGCAAAAGGTAAATACTGAGTGGGATAAGTACGGTTGTCTGGTTAGCAATTTACCAGAACAATTACTGGAACGTCACCAGCGCATTCACAGTGAAGCCGTGGAAAAAGCCAGAGCCAATGGTTGGAGCGGTGAGTTCGAAACAGACGATGAAAGATAAAGCAAACCAGGAAGAAGGACACATCATGTCAGATAATACAGTCGATCCAAAGCAATACATCATTAAAGAAGAACCTTATTTTGAACCTGTTGCCGACGAAATAGAACTTTACGAAGCGGCATACAATGCACGCATGCCAATGATGCTTAAAGGACCTACCGGTTGTGGTAAGTCACGTTTTGTTGAATACATGGCATGGAAACTGGGCAGACCGCTTATTACCGTTGCCTGTAACGAAGACATGACAGCTTCCGATCTGGTCGGTCGATTCCTGCTGGATAAAGACGGCACCAAGTGGCAGGATGGCCCGCTGGCAACTGCCGCACGAATAGGTGCCATGTGCTACCTCGACGAAGTTGTTGAAGCACGTCAGGATACTACCGTTGTTATTCACCCATTAACCGATCACCGTCGCACCTTACCACTGGATAAAAAAGGTGAACTGATCGAAGCACATCCTGACTTCCAACTGGTTATTTCCTATAACCCTGGTTACCAGAGCTTAATGAAAGATCTTAAACAATCGACCAAGCAACGTTTTGGTGCACTCGATTTTGATTACCCGGCCGAAGAAACTGAAATTGCCATTGTTTCAAAGGAATCCGGTGTGGATAAACAAACCGCAGAAAAACTGGTACAGATAGCGCACCGTGCCCGTAACCTTAAAGGCCACGGTCTTGATGAAGGTATTTCTACACGCTTGCTTGTTTATGCTGGACAACTTATCAGTAAAGGTGTTTCCGCTCAGGCCGCTTGTAGCATGACCATGGTAACGCCTTTAACGGATGACCCGGATATGCGCGATACCTTAGACGCTGCTGTACAAACATTCTTTGGTTAAAAATATTTACCACAGAGTGCACAGATATTTTCTGCCAACATCTTCGTTAAATTCTGTGGTTAAAATGAATATACATAAACCATTTAGCTGAATGATTCTGGAGGCACTAAAATAGAATACAGATAATAACTTACGTAAGAAGAAATAAGCTTATTTTTTAATAAAGTAAAATTTCGTTAGCTTACTCTGTGAACCTCTGTGTCCTCTGTGGTTAATAACTATGTCGATCAAACTCGAAGATTACGAAGAACAGTTAGAAGGTGTGGCCCCGGAAGTACGCGATGTACTTGACAGTACTTTCCATGAAGCGGCCCGCATCATGTCACCGACCGGTCTTGAAGCCTACATGACCGGAGCAAAAGCAATGTGCAACCTGGGTCGTGGTTCAGACCTTGTTATTACCTACTTGCAGGAAATGCCGCTAGTCGCCAAAGAATGTGGTGAAGATATTATTGATGACTGTGTCACTGCCGCTATGAAGCTGTCTTCGATGACATCAGGCGAGGTTATTTCATTAATGTTCAGCAGCCTGCCCTCTGCTGCTCGCAACCTCGGTGATGCACAACTACTGCGCGGTTACCTGACCTTTATTCACCAGCTTGCATCAACCGCTGCACGTGGCCTGCGCCCAATGTTAAGTCACATTGATGAATTGCTTGGCAAACTGACTTTAAGTGGTTTACGCCGCTGGGCCAACTTCGGTGCCCAGGCTTACCGCCGTGATTTTAAAAATTTAACTTCGTATTTTAACCTTGAAGCTGCAGATTCTCAGGCAATGCTGCAAAAAGAACGCCGCGGTGTTTTATTTATAAAGGTACAACGCAAACTAAATTTTTATCTACGTGCCCTGTGGGGACGCGATTTCTTCCTGCGCCCAACCGGTGCTGACTATACCGACTTCAGACCGTACATTGAACATCGTATATTACATATGCCCGATGCCGTTGACGATTATGGCAATGATGAAAATAAAATCCCCGGCCTTGAACTCTACCGTGCAACAGCAGCACATATGGCCGCGCATATGTGTTATTCAACAGCACCCATTTCTGCTGAACAACTCAGCCCGGCACAAATGTTTTTTATCGGCTTTATCGAAGATGCGCGTGTTGAATACAAAGCAGTTAACGATTTCCCCGGCCTGAAAAAACTCTGGATTTCATTACTGAAAGCGGCCGATAACGATAACCAGCCGGAACACCCGACCATGCATGTCCTGGAACATATTGCGCTTATGTTACTCGACAAGTCACAAACATCCGACGACAAGCAGATTAACGAATTTGTATCGCGTTATCATTCCGAAATTGATACCCGGCAGGATGACAACAGCTACTCATGGCATATGGGTATGGAGCTGTTTAATCTTTTTACTGAACGCAAGGAAGTACCCAGCCTGCGAATTCTTGAGCGTATTCGTATTCCTTACCGTGATGACAACCGTTACGTATGGGAATTTGAAGAATTCGATATGAATGCAGAGTTTGAATATGTTCCGGCCAGTCAGCGCCAGGTTCGCCGCCAGGTAAGTGTTATAGAAATGGCAAACGAAGTGGATTGTGAGCTTGCCGGTGATGATGCTCAGGAAATCTGGACCTGTTCAACCGAAATGCGTCCATACGAAGACGATCTAACAGATGAACAGGTCAGCTTCAATGATATGTGGGGGAAAGAACCTGTATCCGATCCATTCCATTATCAGGAATGGGATTACCAGATCCAGTTACACCGTCCTGACTGGGCAACAGTTTATGAGCGCCGCCAGCCTAAAGGCTTGCCAGAAGATATTGATGAAATATTAACAGCCTATAAACCAGTGGCACATCGTATTAAACAAATTATCGATCTATTAACACCTGAAGGTGTTCAGCGTATTCGTGGTATGGAAGACGGTGACGAAATAGATATTAATGCCGCTGTTGATGCAATGATTTCAATTCGCATGGGTGAACAACCCAACCCGCGCATCACCATGCGTAACGTAGTAAAAAACCGAGACTTATCCGTGGTTGTACTCATGGATCTGTCCGAGTCAACCAACGAAGCGATGGCCGGTTCCGACAAAACAGTTTTACAACTGACTCGCGAAGCTGCAACCCTGGTTTCAACCGCGATTAATGGTATCGGTGACCCGTTTGCTTTACATGGCTTTGCCTCTGACGGTCGCCACGATGTACAGTATTATCGTTTTAAAGACTTTAACCAGCACTTTGATGATGAAACCAAGTCACGCCTCGCCGGAATGAAAGGGGGGCTTTCTACCCGCATGGGGGCAGCCTTACGTCATGCAGGCCATCACCTGATGAAACAACAGGAACGTCGCAAGTTAATACTACTGGTTACCGATGGCGAACCTGCTGATATCGATGAACGCGATCCGCAACATCTGCGTCACGATACTAAAAAGGCAGTTGAAGAATTATACAGCAACGGAGTGTTAACCTATTGTTTAACACTCGATCCCAATGCCGACAGTTATGTAAAACGTATTTTTGGTGAGAACAACTATACCATTATCGATAACGTCGACCGACTACCGGAAAAACTGCCCACCTTATTTGCAAGCCTGACAGCGTAAAGTTAAATGTATTCTTGTTAAAACCGGGTTTAATTATTTAATTTTGTATTACACTTAAGATATACACATTGGGAAATAAAAACCGGACAAACTTTTTTGACAGACACAACCTTATATAGCCGCCATGATGAAATTCCACGTCTCGCAACACGTTCCGGCACCATAAAAGCAATTTATTATAATCATGTGCAAACGGCCCTGTCTCGCCTTAACCCAACCATTCGCCTGACTATTCCTAAATTAAAACACCTCGACCTGATACTGCAAAAAGATGCCTGGATCGTGGTAGATAAAGTACTCAATGACTATCCGATTGTTGCCTGGACAAACTTCCAGGTCGAGCATCGCGAAACTCTGCATAAACCGGTTCCCTGTGAACTGCGCTACTTTCACTATGCGGCCAGCACTATCGTCAACCGCACGCTTGAAGCCATGGAATTATTACTCGGTGAAGAATTAGCCGCAGATCTGCCGGACGGTACCGATAATGTGCTGCCTTTCCCGGCTAATGCGCCAGACAAGCCAAAATAACTTGTAAACATAAGCTTATGATATCTATTCGTTTTCTATAACCATAAGTATTTACTTATAAAAACGATATTAAATATTTATTTTCATTTATACTAAATCCTCACTAAGATTGCCCCTCGATTTTATAGTCCTATATTTTATAGGCTTATGTCCGAGTAAAACACTCGGGTATTAGAGCTGACTAATATATACGGCTCACGGTTTTACTATTAACAGAGGATGCAAAAATGGCATTATTAGATCAAACAGGTCGTTACTCAGACTTAAGCCTGGACGAAGACAAGTTACTTGCTGACGGTAACCATATTCTGGTTGCTTACACTATGGAACCCGCAGAAGGCCACGGTTACCTTGAAGCCGCTGCTCACTTTGCAGCAGAATCTTCAACCGGTACTAACGTAGAAGTTTCTACTACCGATGATTTCACTAAAGGTGTTGATGCTTTAGTTTACGAAATTGACGAAGCAAAAGGCATTATGAAAATTGCTTACCCGAACGAATTGTTCGACCGTAATGTCATTGATGGTCGTGCCATGATCGTTTCTTTCCTGACACTCGCTATTGGTAACAACCAGGGCATGGGTGATATCAAGAACGCTCAGATGTTCGACTTCTACGTTCCACCAAAAATGCTGCAACTGTTTGACGGTCCTTCAAAAGACATTTCTGATATGTGGCGAGTCCTTGGTCGCCCAATTGAAAACGGTGGTTACATTGCCGGTACTATTATTAAGCCTAAACTAGGTTTACGTCCTGAACCATTTGCAGACGCTGCTTACCAGTTCTGGCTCGGTGGTGACTTTATCAAGAATGACGAACCTCAGGGTAACCAGGTTTTCTGCCCAATGAAGAAAGTTATTCCATTGGTTGCTGACGCAATGAAACGTGCACAGGACGAAACCGGTGAAGCAAAGTTATTCTCAGCTAACATCACAGCAGACGATTACCATGAAATGTGTGCACGTGCAGACTATGTACTGGAAACGTTCGGTGAAAACGCATCGCATGTTGCATTCCTGGTAGACGGTTATGTCGGTGGCCCAGGTATGGTTACAACTGCACGTCGTCAGTATCCTAACCAGTACTTACACTACCATCGGGC
>JALTLP010000343.1 GCA_027001895.1 Chromatiales bacterium
TCTACCGGCCCGGCTGTCATTAAGCGACACCGTGCAATTTTTAAATCCAGTGGTTCATATAAACCTTCGCCGCCGTGTTCCATTAATACATCCTTACCTGCTACACCAATATCGGCAGCACCGTATTGCACATACGTTGGAACGTCCGAAGCGCGAATAATGACAAGCTTTACATTTTCGTCATTGGTATCCAGGATAAGCTTACGACTGGTTTCCGGATCGTCCAGTGGTTTAATGCCGGCATGCGCAAGCAAAGGTAAGGTCTCTTTAAATATACGACCCTTCGATAAAGCAATGGTGATACGTCTTGTCATTTATATTACACTTATCTGTTAACGATTATAATTTAATTGCGTTACTTAAATTTTAGTCCGGGACTCTGCGTATTTTAGCACCCAGTTGTTGCAGTTTTTCTTCGATACATTCATAACCACGATCAATATGGTAAATACGCTCAACAACCGTTTCGCCTTCGGCAACCAGCCCGGCAATAACCAGTGAAGCTGATGCACGTAAGTCCGTTGCCATAACCGGTGCGCCGGTTAATTTTTCAACCCCATGACAAACTGCAGTATTACCATTTAACTCAATGCTTGCGCCCATACGTTGCAGTTCCTGTACATGCATAAAACGATTTTCAAAAACTGTTTCGGTAATCGTTGATGAACCTTCTGCCAATGTATTCAGCACTGAAAACTGCGCCTGCATATCGGTGGGGAAAGCCGGGTACGGTGCGGTACGAATATCAATAGACTTTGCACGCTTGCCTTTCATATCGACTTCTATCCAGTCTTCACCGCTTGTAATTTCTGCTCCGGCTTCCTCCAGCTTAACGGTAACCGCATCGAGGTATTTTGGATCGGTATCTTTTAACTTAACCTTGCCACCCGTTACTGCAGCGGCAACCATAAAGGTACCCGTTTCTATTCTGTCTGGCAAAACCTTATAGGTTGTACCGTGTAAGTTTTCAACACCTTCAATGGTTAACACGTCGGTACCTATACCGGAAATTTTTGCACCCATTGCATTTAAGAAATTGGCAAGGTCAACCACTTCGGGTTCGCGTGCGGCATTTTCCAGTGTGGTAATACCATCCGCCAGGGTTGCCGCCATCATCAGGTTTTCTGTGCCTGTTACAGTGATAATATCAAAAACAATTTTTGCACCTTTAAGGCGTTCTGCTTTTGCTTTTATATAACCGTTTTCAACAACAATATCGGCACCCATTAATTCCAGACCATGTATATGCAAATTAACCGGACGCGAGCCAATCGCACAACCACCGGGTAAAGACACTTCGGCATAACCATGCCGCGCCAGCAACGGGCCAAGCACAAGGATGGATGCCCGCATGGTTTTAACCAGTTCGTAAGGTGCCACATATTTTGAAATGGTTGAAGCATCCACTTCAACACTCATCTGTTCATCCATGGTAATAGATACACCCATACGACCGAGTAATTCCATGGTCGTGGTAATATCGTTTAAGTGTGGAATATTACAAACCTTAACCGGTTCGTTAACCAGCAAGGTACCCATAATAATGGGCAGGGCTGCATTTTTCGCACCCGAAATTCGTATTTCACCGTCAAGACGTGTACCACCTGTGATAATTAATTTATCCATTTAAATTCGTAACCGGTTATTTATTTAAGAGCCAACCTGAAGTTTTTTTGCTTTTTCCCATTCCGCAACGGTATAGGTTTTCATTGTAAAAGCATGTAAAGCACCACTGGTAATATGTTCATTGACTGTTTTGTAAACCAACTGCTGTTTTTTAACCGGCGACATCCCTTCGAATACATCACCGACAATGGTTGCATCGAAATGGCTGCCGTCACCCTTTACCGTTACCTCGCAATCAGGCAGACCCGCCTTGATTAAATCTTCAACTTGTTTTGGTTCCATTTTCATACCTTTAATATATAGCGCAACAATCAGGGCGCTATTTTAGCCTGTGAAGAATAATAAGGCACCGCTATTTGCGATTTATTTGGAAATATTTTATTAGAATTCGGAGGTTTTCGCCCAAAATAACCGTAAAAGGCGGGAAACTCAAACGGCAGGACTTAAATACAGCCAACTACTCGATTGGCAGAATGTCCAGCAAATCACTGGCTCTGGCAATATCGGTGATTTGTTGCGGCAGGTTGGTTAAATGCAGCCGGGTACCGGTTTGCTTTGCTTTTGCCAGCCAGGCAATAATAAGCGCCACTGCTGCGCTGTCTGAATTTTGAACTTCTTTAAAGTCCAGGCTAACTTCCGAAGCCGACTTTAAATAGCCATTTATTTCTGTCAGCACAGGCATAACGGTGTGCATCATCAGCACACCTTTTACACTGTACTGGTTGTCTGCAACTTTAACTATGCTCGCTTCAGCCACAGCAGTTATGCCTCTTTTTTTCTGTTATGTTTTTGCAGCCGGGCAATCAGCGCATCGAGACCTTTTTGTTTAATTTCTGTTGCAAACGACGTACGATAGTTTGCAATCAGGCTTACGCCTTCCACTGCAACATCATAAACCTTCCAGCCCTTTTTCTTTTTGTGCAGGCTGTAATTAATGGCTATCGGTTCGCCTTTATCATTCTGCGCCAGGGTGCGCACGGTTACATCCCCCTTACTGACATCATCTCGCAGTGGTTTGTATTTTATTTCTTTGTCCGTGTATTCAAGCAATGCTACTGAATAAGTTCTTACCATAAGTTCTCGAAAAGCTTTAATAAAACCGATTTTTTGCGCCCGCGAAGCAGTTCTCCAGTTTTTTGCCAACACCCATTTTGACATAGTAATAAAATCAAAATGCGGTAAAACAATTTCACTCACCATGCCATAGATAAGCTCCGGGCTTTTTTCCAGGTTGGCTTTTTCTGCCTTTAACTTGGCAAACATTTTATTGGTGGTATCAATAACCAGTTGTTGTGGGTTATCGTCTGCATAAACAGCCGGTGCGCTAAAAACACTAACAACAAACAACAGGGCAGGTACAACAACATTAGAAACCGTTTTAAATTTAGTTAATGTCATTTTTTAGTATCCTCTTTTTTATCATCTTCACTAAGGAATTTAGATATAAACTGGCCTATCAGTTTTTCCAGTACCAGCGAGTCTTGCGTCAGTTTAATTTCTGAACCCTGTTTTAAATTATTGGGTTTACAGTCTCCGGCTTTTTCATCCAGCTTGATTTCGCCACTGTCATCAAGCGATAGTTCTTCACAGTCACTCGACCCTGCACCCGGCTCAAGGCCAATATATTTTTCGCCCAACAAACCAGCCGTATAGATGCTGGCTGACGAATCGTCTGGCAAGGTATCGTACTCACCTTCAATTTCCATCGTAACCCGCGCACTTAAACGGTTTTTATCAAAGACAATTTCTTTTACCCGGCCAATACGTACACCCGACATGGTCACCGCCGAACGCACCTTTAAACCGCTGATATCTTCAAAGTAGGCGGTTACGTCATAACCCTGGTCGGACTTATAAGTACTAAGATTACTTACCTTCATTGCTAACATAAACAAGGCAGCAATACCGCCTGCAACAAACAGCCCCACCCAGATTTCAGTAATACGTGTTGACATTTGTTTTCTCCTGAAACGAACCTTTTATTAATTAAACATAAGTGCGGTTAAAATAAAGTCTAAACCGAGTACGGCAAGTGATGAATGCACAACCGTACGGGTTGTTGCCCGGCTGACGCCTTCGGATGTTGGTATGGCATCGTAACCTTCAAAAATGGCTATCCAGGTTACAACAAAACCAAATACCAGACTTTTTATTACACCATTATATATATCATCATAAATATCGACGCTGGCCTGCATTTGCGACCAGTAAGCGCCATCGTCGACACCCAGCAGTCCAACACCAACAAAAAAACCACCAAGCACACCCACTGCACTGAACATCGCCGCAAGCAATGGCATGGAAATAAAACCAGCAACAAAACGCGGGCTTAATACGCGACGTATCGGGTCAACCGCCATCATTTCCATGGCAGACAGTTGTTCGGTGGCTTTCATTAAACCGATTTCTGCGGTAAGCGCAGAACCAGCGCGCCCGGCAAACAACAAGGCGGTGACCACCGGCCCCAATTCACGTACCAGAGACAGGGCAACCATTACCCCGAGTGATTCTTCGGCACCAAAGTCAACCAGGGTGTTATAACCTTGCAGCCCCATTACCATACCAACAAAAAAGCCGGAGACGACAATAATAATAAGCGATAACACGCCGACTGAGTAAAGCTGCTGCACCACTAAGCGTGGCCGCGGTAACAAAGACGCAATACCTTTTAAGACATCAAAAATCAGTATATGGCCGCGGCCTAAACGCTGAAAAAAGTTTAAACTTTTATGTCCGATTATTTGTAGTTGGTTAAGCATTTTTATTTATTTCTTTAATCAATATTCAGGTCGCTTGCATAAGGCGCAGCCTGAAAATGGAACGGTACCGGGCCATCCGGTTTGCCGTTCATAAACTGTTGAGCCCATTCAGAATCGGAATTTGCCAGGTCTTCGGTCGTACCATGCGCCACCACCTTACCACCGGATAACAGGTAAATATAATCGGCTATTGAAGAGGCTTCTTCTATATCGTGGGACACCACGATACTGGTTAAACCCAGGGCATCATTTAAGTTACGAATAAGCCGTACCAGCACCCCCATTGATATTGGGTCCTGACCAGTAAACGGCTCGTCGTACATAATCATCATTGGATCCAGTGCAATCGCCCGGGCCAGCGCAACCCGTCGCGCCATTCCACCAGAAAGTTCTGCTGGCATTAAATCGCGTGCGCCACGTAAACCCACTGCCTGTAATTTCATAATAACCAGGGTACGAATAAGTTCTTCAGAAAGGTTGGTATGTTCGCGTAAGGGGTAGGCAATATTATCAAATACGTTTAAATCGGTCAGTAAAGCACCGTTTTGAAATAACATGCCCATGCGCTTGCGTAATTCGTATAAACCGCGATGGCTCAGGGTAGTAACTTCTTCACCGTCAACTTCTATCGTGCCTTCAAGGGGCCGGATTTGTCGGCCAATAAGCCTTAAAAGCGTGGTTTTACCGGTGCCACTGGGCCCCATTATCACGGTGACTTTGCCACGCTGTATGTCTAAATCGACACCATCGAAAATCATCCGATCATTTCGCGCAAATTTCAGGTTGCGAACTTTAACGAGGGTATTTTTATCATCCATACAAATAACTTAAGGTGGCTTTTTTTAATTATTACCGCATTGTGCCCTGCATTGCCCGACCTTGCAATGACCTTGGCAGACATAACGCTTAGTAAATATGCAGTTTGCGAAGAACATCTGTTTCCAGGCAGGATATTACATAAGATCCAGCATAACGCTGGCATTTCGCATTACCTCAACAGACGGTGGCGAACCATCAATAATCAACACGTGTTCGCGGCTCAGTGATTCGCGTTCCAGCAGCCCGGCCAGCAGCGTTTTAAGGTTTTGCAGAATCTGTTTTTTGTCCTGGTCACTACGGCATCGAGCCACCCATAATCTGGCAGCATCGGGCACAACAATATCCGCATCGGAATTCATCTCGCCTTTCCAGCACAGGCTGATAGCATGCTGCTCGCAAAATGTTTTTACCCCTTCGATCGCTGCATTTTCGTTGTTATTTTTAAACTCCAGGCATACCGGCCACTGCTTCGCCAAAGCAATAATTTTGTTCCGAACGTGATCATTGTCAAACTGCTTATTATCAAGCCGCAAAAGCAAGCCGACTAATTCACATTCAAGTTTATCGAGCAATGCAACAGAAGCGCCCGCTTCGTCTAAATTATTTGCATCCAGCTCAAACAGACACTTAAAGCTCGCGCCGACCTGGTCGTTCACTTCTTCGAACAAGGCTTTAAAAGCGCTTTCCTCAAGCCAGTCTGATTCCGGCACCAGTACCAGCGGAAATTCGTTAGCATAAAAAGATAAATACCAGTCTTCTGGCAGATCTTCAGGGTAAAAAACTTCGTTACCCCACTGCGTATGCTGCCAACCGGCAGCACCGATTAATACCCGATAATCACGTTGAGTCACTTCTGTACTGGCTCCGTAATAAAGATTTTATTCAGCTTAAATCAGGACTATACTTTGACTGAGCAAAATAATCCAAGATCAATAACAATGGCTGACATTCTTCCATTTAAAATACCCAAAGCAAAAGACAGGCATAAGGGAAAAACCTTGTGTAAAAGTGGGTTTCACAAATGGCAGGTGGTCAATAACCCATTCGATACAAAACGGGGCAAACTGGTGACCGAATACCGCTGCTCACGGTGTGGATTAAGCAAAAACGAGTCTAAATAACACCAAATTGCCGCCTGGCAAGTAAATTCAGCCTAAAGTTCCTTCTAAAATTGACGCTATATAAAAGCAACTATTTCAAAAATACCAATTTTAAAGAGTGCTGATTATGTGGTTTGGTAAATTCAGAAAAAATCCGTCCGAAACAAAAGAAGCCCTGCAAGAGAAAATCAGCCTGCTCGAAAATGAATTACAACAATTAAGAGAACAGCTTGAATCACAAAACCTGCACAGCGAGCAAACCGAACAGCAGTTAGCCGTTAAGGCAGAAGACCTGAATTTTATTGATAGCAAAATTCATTTATGTGTGGGAATGTCCGCATCGTTAGGCAGTATCAGGGAAAAATTTGCATCCACTTCGCAAAATTTATTTAACGAACAAAACAAGCTAAAAGAAACCTCCAGTTTGTTCCAGCAAAGCACCATGATGATTAACCAGATTAAGAATAATATTACCGGCCTTAGCTCTACCACCCATTCCGGTGTGTCTACCGTGGATAATCTCGAAGAATCCAGTAAACAAATTTCTGAATTTACCGACACCATTGCCAATATATCCAGTCAGACTAACCTGCTAGCACTTAACGCGGCTATCGAAGCGGCCCGTGCAGGTGAACAGGGCCGAGGCTTTGCGGTGGTTGCTGACGAAGTACGTTCTCTTGCCGGTAAATCGGCGGCTGCAACCGATGAAATAAAAAATTACGTTGAACAAATCAGCCAGTATTCCAATGATACCAAAACATGTTTTGATTCCATGGTTAACTCCATGCAGGAAATGGAGTCGGTGTTATCCACAGTAGGTGGTTCAGTTAACGAAGTCGTAACCCTTGCTGATAACATGACCCAGGTTATTAACCGAACCACCGCTTCGAGCTTTATCGACACGGTTAAGCTCGACCATATCCTGTATAAACTTGAAATTTACCGTGTTATTTTTGGCATAAGTAATAAAACCGCTGACGAATTTGCCAGCCACTATGAATGTCGCCTGGGTCAATGGTATTACCAGGGCGACGGTAATAAACTGTTTTCCAATTCACATGCCTTTAACGCCATTGAACCTCCCCACGAGCGTGTCCACACCAATGGTGTACAGGCGCTGCAGGCACACTTTAACGGTGACCGTGAACAGTGTGTGCAACACTTACAGGAAATGGAACGCGCCAGTGATGAAATCCAGGGGCTGCTCGATAATCTCGAAGCTGAATATGTAAATATATTATTAAATCCGTCAGATGATCCTCAACAAACTTCACAAGATGAAGATGATCTGTTCTAGAAAATACTAACCGGCTACAATACTGCTAGCCGGTTTTTTTCTTGCATTTATTCTGTTAAGGCCGGATATAGGTATAGCCCATTGCCTGCAAACGTGACAGTTCGGCAACACCACTGGGAACAATATCCTGTTTGCGAATACCACTAAGATCCTTCTGATAATCTATTTTTTTACCACGCAATGTATTTGAACACACCTGAAAATTAACTCCCTTTTTCTTTAATCCATTAATCGTTTCCAGCATTTTTTTAGTTGCATTACCATATTGCAGTTTAGTGTGCCCAGCAGCCCTGGGTTTTAAAAACAGGCTTAAACCTTTACCCAATACAATCACTTTAAGATCAATATTTTTTTCACCAACGGCTCTTATCTGATTCTCCATGTTTCGCATGGCACCGGCAAGCTTGGCCGGATCATCAAAACTGATATGGTAAACCACTTTTTGTTTGCCGTAACGTTCGTTTGCCTGCGTCACTCCACTAAACATCACCAACAAACTTATTAACACTGAAAATATTATTCTTGATTTTGCTTCAGTCATTTTAATTCTCCTTGTAAGCCTCCCCAGTTTATGGCGGTGCTTAAAAAATCTTTCAGCGGGGAGCAAAACTGCCAGATTTAATTTAGCATAAATACCATGCCGCATTTTAATAACAGTTTCAATCCTTCGTTTCCTGCCTTTGACCATCATACCGGCCTAATTCAAAGAAATATGGGCATCCTGAGCATTTTTGATTATTTGATTGCCCAAAATTATGATAAGCTCAAAGTATGCTTAGTTCAAAGTAATTTCAGGATAATTACACAAAACCAATAACCATTAGTAAAGGATTAATTATGGCTACTAAATTCACACCCTCTGCACAACTTTTAAAACTTCTGGAATCATTAAAAAAGCCGTCTTCTGAAAACAACATCCCCTATATGTATGTAGATTCAGTGGGTAAAATTACCGTAGGCGTAGGCCATAATTTAACGGCACATAGAGATATGCTCTCCTTACCCTTTAAGGTAAAAAGATTTAAGCGTTACCCGGTCAGAGGTGGACACACAGGAATCGCCATAACGAAAAACAAAACCCTTAACAGAACTGCCACACATACAGAAATTAAAAATGACTATAACTTTCTTATAAAATTCAAAAGATTGGGAAAGTACCTCCCAACCCAACTCCGTAAGTATACAACACTCGAACTACTTCCCTCTGCAGTTAACACATTATTTAAGAAAGATTTGAACAATGCCATAGCTATAGCAAGAGCTGAATTTGGTACGGCTTTTGATAGCTACCCTGTTACCTGCCAGGCAGCACTCATTGATTTTGCTTTTAATCTAGGTAGCTTTAAGAAGTTTAACAATTTTGTGAGCGCCATCAAAGGTACCGGGAAATATAAGGGAAAATCGATGAGCTACCGATGGAAGGCGGCAGCAAAGGAAAGTCATCGTTATCAGGTTAGTTCTGCACGTAATGCAGAAATTAAAAAATGGTTGCTCAATGGTGCAGCAAATAGTGCGAAAAAAACTAAAAAGACATCCAGAAATGTAAAACCAACAGCAGTAACATCTCCGTAACTCGATAGGAAATAGCTTTTAGCATTCCTGCACCTGATATAACAAGAGGAACAAATAACATGCTTACAAACCTAAACGATATACGAGCTTTGCTTTTACTATTTTTTATTAGCACGACAACGGCCTGCATGGCGCAACCACCGAATCTAGAAGAATTAGAAGGTATCTATACGTATAGTTTTTCTAATATGTTAATGGATGGAACCACGTACACTTCGGAAAATAAATTAACTCTACTACAAACCTCTCCACATGCACTTTATTTTAATACCCATCTGGAATGGGCGAATGGACACAGTTGTGATTTATCTGGCATTGTTGAACGCGACCTGAACTCGCCAAAAACGCTGGTTTACAGCAAACCATCGATTATGAAAAAAACCTGTATTTTCACTATCCATGTTGATAAGAATAAATTATTCTTTAGTGACAAGGGCGGTGTTTGCAGACTTTCAGCTTGTGGCGCAAGAGGAATGCTCGAAGGCGTTGAATTTAAATATACAACTCGCAGAAAAATATCACCCGCTAATGTCAAAAAAACCGAAGATTTTAAAAATGCCACTAAAGAATACTTTGAGTCTGGCAAATAACTAAAAATTTAATTGAACCCAGAGTAAACAACAAATCTTCAAAGGTGAAAGAACATGAAGAATGCACCAGGAGATCGCTAACCTCATTTATACATCATCACACCTGAGCCAGACACTTTGATTAGACACCTCATGGTCGTGCATTATATGCAATAAACAAAGTCGTTCATACCTTGGCTGGGCCTGATACTAACTGGGAATTAAACGGAACAATTAACCCGTCTTTTTTTTAATAGCGCCTGCACAAGGTTATACCGATGAATGTCTAGTGGCACGATATAACTCAATGGACGGAGAAACAGTCGGCAGCGGTGAGACAGCGATAAGACCCTGGCAAATAATCCAAACCAGTTCGATAAATTTTTAGTTATTTTACTTTCAATCAACCAAATGCAGACTGAATTTCCCTACTGAAATTTGCCAATGCGCCAATAATCGAAGGCAAAGAATCGTCACGGA
>JALTLP010000344.1 GCA_027001895.1 Chromatiales bacterium
CGATATGCCAGGTAGTGTACGCAATGAATGTGTCATTGATTTTATTCCTTTAAGTTAATTGCTTGTCCAGAATTACCAGCGACGAAGGTTAAAGAGATGTTCCGCCTAAAACCATGATGCAGTTCACATAAGAAAAGGGAATATTAGCGTTTTGTGATACAGCTCTGATAAATATTGGCTGATGCGCTCAATATCACTTAATGCTTTTTAAATTTCTGAATGATGCACCTGAACTGTACGCATAAATTTTAACGGCCATATGCGGGCGGTTCTTGTTAGCAATGGTTAAATGCTCTTTCTGGCGATAAGTTTATTTTAAACGATGTTATCACTTTTCAGGGTTAAGCTATATTTATCAGACCCACGCCTGCAAGTTTAGGTCGAGTCTTTTCTGCAAGACAGGTTTGTGCAAAAACTGAAAAAGAATAATGTTTTATTTATTGTATAAGCTGAATTGTTTTGATTTTAAACGGTCATATTTGTTGTTAAGTATGTCAGTGATGTGATGGCAGACTTGATACCAGAGCAAGCTGATAAATATATTCCGGGCAAAGAAGCTTTACACTTTTTATATAAAAACATGATAAAATTTAAAATATGAATACGGCAGCGTTTAACGCCACTCCTGGTACACCTAAAAGCTCAGAACGATTGAGCATGACAATCTTCTTTGCCCTGGCGATTCATGCCATTGTTATTCTAGGCGTCAGTTTTGACCTGGAACTGTTAAAAGATTCCAGTGAGCTGAGTACCATGGAAATTACCCTTGTGCATAATAAAAATGAGCAGGCACCGGATGAAGCCGACTACCTTGCACAGGCTAACCAGATTGGTGGCGGTAATATCGACGACAAGGTGCGGCCGAGCAGTCCGTTTTCAAATCCGACACCCACACAAGAGCAGGGCTTTGCACCGAACAGTCGTGATGAAGTCACACCACCAAAAATAGAAGAACAATCTTTGCAAGAGGAAATTTTTACAACCGATAATGCTAAAACAAAAGTGCAAACTCAAAAGCAACAGGAAGTGGTGCCGATTAAAACAAAAAAAGTTACTGCGGCACAGTTATTTGAACGTAGTCGTGAAATTGCGAATATCAGTGCAGAAATTAACCGTTTAAAGCAAACCTATCAGAAGAATCCGGAGCATACTTATATAAATGCGGCTAATGCGCGGCAGCATCGTTTTGCCAGTTATCTTGATGCCTGGCGGGCCAAGGTTGAGCGAATTGGTAATATTAATTACCCCAGTGCCGCCATTCATAAAAACATAACCGGTAGTTTAACAATGGATGTTGCCATAAATGCAGACGGCAGCCTGAATAGCGTAAAAATATTACGTTCCTCCGGTTATCCGATACTGGACAATGCCGCCAAACGTATTGTGCGTTTAGGCGCGCCTTATCCGCCGCTTACCGCAGAAATATTAAAAGATACCAGGGTGTTACATATTCCAAGAGTGTGGCGTTTTAAAAATAACAATCGTTTTGGTACCTCGGCACGTTAGTTTTATTTTCAGCCACGAGCTGGCCTTGCTTGCGGGATGGCAGAGACTGGTCAATACTTAGGGCTATGGATAACTTCGACATTACCTGCCTGACCAACCATTTTTTAATCGCCATGCCTAATCTGGAAGATCCGGAATTTTTTCATACGGTGAGTTATATCTGTAACCACGATGAAAATGGTGCAATGGGTGTTACCTTAAACCGGCAACTGGATGTGGGTCTGGGCGATTTACTTGACCACCTCGAAATGCCAACCGATGATCCGGATATTGCCAGCATCCCCGTCTATGCCGGTGGCCCGGTTCAGGCAGACCGTGGTTTTGTTTTACATCAGTCAAACAACAGCAGTGAAAAAGAATGGGATGCCAGTATTACTGTAACGGACTCCATTAGCCTGACCATGTCGCAGGATATCATCGAAGCCATTGCATTAAACGAAGGCCCGCAACGGTTTTTAATTATGCTTGGTTATGCCGGTTGGGCCGAGGGTCAGTTGGAGCAGGAAATGCTTTCCAATGCCTGGCTAAGTACCGAGGCTGACCCGGATATTATTTTTGATACTCCGGTCGAACAAAAATGGAATGAAGCGGCCAGGTTAACCGGCGTTGAACTCGGCCTGCTTTCAACCGACATAGGCCATGCCTGAAAACAACAACAAGATTTATCCAGATAATAATGACACAAAATGCAGTAGCACAAACCGTTTTAGGGTTTGACTTTGGTTTAAAAAAAATTGGTCTGGCCGTTGGCCAGTCGGTCACGCAAACCGTTAATCCGTTGGTTACCTTGCCAAGTAATAATCAGCAGCCCGACTGGAACAAAATAGAACAAGTGATAAAAGAATGGCAGCCGGATATTCTGGTGGTGGGTTTGCCTGTGCATCTCGATGGCGAAGAACAGGCCATGACTCAGGCAGCGAGGAAATTTGGCAACCGCCTGAATGGTCGCTTTAAACTGCCGGTTGAATTTGTCGATGAACGGCTCAGTTCTTACGAAGCCGAACAACGCTTAAAAGAAATAAATTCCAGTAAAAAACAAACAAATAAAAGACAAACCGCCATGGATATTGATAAAATAGCCGCGCAATTAATTGTTGAAAGCTGGTTTCGGCAATAA
>JALTLP010000345.1:0-918 GCA_027001895.1 Chromatiales bacterium
GTGTTGCATCATTGATTCGCAATTCAAAAATAAAACACAAATCAACCCTGAGCACAGCCATCGGTATCCGCCACACCAGCATCAAACAAAAAGCACAGGGCTCGATGGGTGGTTCATTTAATACTCGCGAATATTTTCACGGCACAAAACCGCTTTTATTCAAAAGTATCAAGTGGGTGTTTTTAATACTGGTTTTTGTGGTGCCTGTTATTTTACTTTCTGTTGCGCTTAATTCGAATATGTTTATTCTGTTTGCGCTGGCATTTATTGTACAGTACACCGGTTTGATCGCTGAACGCTGGTTCTTTTTTGCTCAGGCAAATCATCCTCAAAATCTGTATTACCAAACCATTTAGTTTCTATATGTCTGCTATCCTGCCTTAGAAGATTTTTAATCTTCCCGGCAGGATTTATATTTTTAAATCTTTTTCATTATTCAAAAACCACGGTACGGTTTTCATAAACCAGAAGATCATGGTGCACATGATGTCGCACCGCGCGTGCGAGTACAATTTTTTCCAGGTCACGACCAATACGCACCATATCTTCCACTGAATCTTTATGGCTGACGTGCACAACATCCTGTTCGATGATCGGTCCGGCATCTAGTTCAGCCGTAACGTAATGACTGGTTGCACCGATAATTTTTACACCGCGTTCATAAGCACTGTGATAGGGACGACCACCGGGAAAAGCGGGAAGGAAAGAATGATGAATGTTAATGATTTTTTGTGGATAATCTTTTACAAAATCATCACTTAATACCTGCATATACCTGGCCAGCACAATAAAATCGATATTGTGCTGCTGCAATAATTCTTTCTGTTTTTCTTCCTGCTGTTTTTTATTTTCTTTTGTAATGGATAAACAGTGAAAATCAATATCCAGGCGTTCAGCAGCTTTTTTCAGGGTAGGGTG
>JALTLP010000345.1:928-2600 GCA_027001895.1 Chromatiales bacterium
TGGTTACTGATAATTATAGGTATTTCAACATTTAATTCACCGCATTCATAACGCGCCAGCAAATCATAAAAACAGTGAGACATTTTTGATACAAATAATGCCATGCGTAATTTTGTCTTTGAAAAATGCAGCTGTGATGTCATTTGATAACGTGAAGCTACCAGGGTTTCAAAATACTCTGCTATTTTATCTTGCTGAATAGCAAAATTTTCCAGGTCCCATTCGATGCGCATAAAAAATATGCCACGTTCACTATCAACATGTTGATCAAGATATAAAATATTACCGCCATTATTATGAATAAAATCCGTAATACTAACCACAATACCCGGTTTATCCGGGCAGTGAATTAACAGAATTGCTGAATTTTTTCTTGAGTCAGTCATTTTATATTATCTGGATTTAAGTATTATAGTGAGACACTAACAGTGAACGAAGCGTCTTTCAAATTTTCTGCCAGATACTAAATTTTATTATGTCGGAATAAGCTTCAAACACCTTATTTACCGATACAGAAATCAGAAAAAATTCTACCCAGTAAATCATCACTACTGAATTCACCCGTGATGGATGACAGCGCTTCCTGCGCAAAACGTAATTCCTCAGCCAGCAACTCACCAGCTTTCAATTGATGTAAATTTATATCAGCAATTTTCAGATGTTTCTCTGCAATATCGATGGCATCAAGATGACGACGACGCGCAATAAACTGGCCTTCATTTTTCTGTTGATAACCCATGCAATCTTTCAGGTGCTGTTTTAACAAATCTATACCATCACCTGTTTTTGCTGAAATATATATTTTGGTATTTTGATCTTCTGTTATTTGTGATGATTTATTTTTCGTATCAATTTTATTGATAACCGTGGTAACAGCTATATTTTCTGGCAGGCTTTCAGAAATTATTTTATTCTCGTCTTTTATATCAACAACAAATAAAATACGATCTGCTTTTTCAATCATCTGCCTGGCGCGTTTAATTCCTTCCTGTTCAACAACATCATCACTATCTCGTAAACCGGCGGTATCGATAATGTGTAGCGGCAAGCCATCAAGCTGAATATGTTCGCGTAAAATATCCCGCGTTGTTCCTGGAATTTCAGTTACGATGGCAGATTCCTGTCCAGCCAGTTGATTCAATAAACTTGATTTACCCGCATTGGGTTTGCCCGCGATGACGACAGTCATGCCTTCTTTTAACAGACGGCCCTGTTGTGCTGATTTTTTAACATCGGCCAGTTTTTGTTTTACAGCTTCCAGTTTACTGGCGATGGCATCGTCAGCCAAAAAATCAATTTCTTCTTCTGGAAAATCCAGAGCGGATTCAACATAAATTCGCAGTTGTATTAATTCTTCGACCAGTTGATGAATAATGGCAGAAAACTCACCCTGCATAGATCGCATGGCAGCACGTGCCGCCTGCTCACTGTCAGCGGCTATCAGATCGGCAATAGCTTCTGCCTGTGCCAGATCAATCTTGTCATTTAAAAATGCACGTTCAGTAAATTCACCGGCATGTGCCGGGCGAACATCATGCTGTAGAATTTCTTTCAGCAGAAGATCCAGCACAACAGGACCACCATGCGCGTGAAATTCCACAACATCTTCGCCGGTAAAAGAGAAAGGTTTTTTAAAATAGAGTGTTAAGCCACTATCGATGGTGGTTTGATG
>JALTLP010000346.1 GCA_027001895.1 Chromatiales bacterium
GAATAAAGGTTTACCTTCAAAACCTTTGGCCAGATCTTTTACTTCCAGGGCATTACGGTAAAGCTTTTTCTCCTGATCAAACTTAATATAAGGATTAACCCGGCTGGAAGGCTTAATATCCTCAAGCTTGATTTTTTCTATTTGCTTTGCACGTGAAGTTGCCTGTCTGGCCTTGGATGCATTGGCCGAAAAGCGGCTGACAAAGGTTTGCAGTTCAGCAATTTGTGCTTTTTTCCTGGCATTATCAGCCAACTGCCGCTCACGTACGGCGGTAGAGGCAATCATATACTCGTCATAGTTGCCCGGATAAACACGAATTTCACCATAATCCAGATCCGCCATATGGGTACAGACACTGTTTAAAAAATGCCGGTCGTGGGAAATAATAATCATGGTGCTGTTGCGCTCATTTAAAATATCTTCGAGCCAGCGAATCGTATTAATGTCGAGGTTATTAGTCGGTTCGTCGAGCAATAATATATCCGGATCGGAAAATAACGCCTGCGCAAGCAATACACGTAGCTTCCAGCCGGGTGCAACCGCGGTCATTGGCCCGTTATGTTGTTCCAGTGGAATATCCAGCCCAAGCAATAATTCACCGGCACGGGACTCGGCGGTGTAACCATCCATTTCGGCAAATTCAACTTCCAGTTCTGCCACCCGCATGCCTTCTTCTTCGCTCATTTCACCCTGTGCATAGAGGCGGTCACGTTCTTCCTTTACCTTCCAGAGTTCTTCGTGACCCATAATAACGGTATCCACTACACTGAACTCTTCAAATGCAAACTGATCCTGGCGTAACTTACCAAGACGCTCATTCGTATCAACTGAAACCGTACCCGAAGTTGGTTCAAGCTCACCACCGAGAATTTTCATAAAGGTCGATTTGCCACAACCATTGGCTCCGATCAGGCCATAGCGATTGCCCTCGCCAAATTTTACAGAGACATTTTCAAATAAAGGCTTGTCGCCAAACTGAATGGTTAGGTTAGCTGTTGAAATCAAAATTTTGTACCGCTTAAGTTAAGATGGGTAAATTATATAAGGGCGCGATTGTAGCAGATTAAACCGCAATATAGCCATATTCTTCGGCAAAGCAAGAGCGCTTAATCCTGCCTTGCTTTAACATAAAACCACTGGTTATTTTCCTTAACAAACAGGCTCAACTCATGTAATTGCTGGGAAGTATTATGTGTTTTATAGCGGGCTATAAATTCCACCTCGCCGTTATCGTCTTTTTGTAAACCGGCAATCGTCGAAGTGATTTCAAGCCTAATCCAGTTAACCGGCGCAGAGACAAGATCGAGTTCGTCTGGTCTTGTCGAATGATGCCAGGTTTTAAGTAAATATTCTGCATCTTGCAACACATAAGCAGTATAACGGGAACGCATCAATACCTCGGCGGTTGCTGGTTGTTCAGCCTTTTTAATATACCGGCCACAACATTTCATATATTTTAATCCACTTCCACAGGGACATTTTGCAGACTTTGAAATGGCTTGTTGCTTATCGCTCATGACACAGTTTAACCCTGTATTTCAAGTTGTTTTGTACGCAGATATCCCATCCAGCATATTCATTTTTAGCTCAGTATTCTGATATTATAACATTTTGTTAAACAGAACTGACACGGAAGACCCATGAAACTAGTTATTCGCTACTTTTTTAAAACCATACGGCTCATCCTTGGCCCGGTTGTACTTTTTGTAAATTTTATTACCATGCCCCGCGGTGTAAAACGATCGGAAGAACAACAGCAAAAGCTGGACAAAGAAACAAAAAATATTACCCTCTATCAATTTCGCACCTGCCCATTTTGCATCAAGGTAAAGCGCATGATCAGACGCTTATCACTCAATATTGAAACACGTGATGCCCAGTTCGACCCGCAGGCAAGAGAAGAATTATTATCGCAAGGTGGTAAAATTGTTGTTCCCTGTTTAAAAATTATTGATGACGACGGCGAAACAACCTGGATGTATGAATCAACCATCATTAACAACTACCTGCAACAACGCTTTGCCTGAACAAGACTCTCCTGAACAAACCAATACGCCCTCTTTGATGGAGGGCAGCTCACTTTTATCTGATCCACAACAACTGCTTAAACTCGCAAAATATAAAATGCCGTTTGGTAAATACAAAGGTCAACACCTTATCGATCTGCCGGAACCCTATGTAGTCTGGTTTGCCAACAAGGGATTTCCCAAAGGTGAACTTGGGGTGATGCTGAGTATTGTTTATGAGGTAAAGGTTAACGGGCTGGAGTATTTATTTAAGCCTTTGCGTCAGTGATTTTTTACTGCTTGATTTTTTTGGCTTGCGCTTTGGCGCTCTATCGGTCAGGTTGTTTAGTTTATTTACATTGCGAAGTCATGAAGTGAGCATGGCAATCTTGTTTTATATTTTTTAATGGTGTTTTTCCGTGCCAGCCTGGCACGTCCCCCTTTCTTTTGTTTGCCCAAAAGAAAGGGGTGAAAGAAAAGGCCCCAAATCGCAAAACGTTCATCGGTCTGAGGTTAATGCTCAGGACATTTTGCGACAGGCCTTCCCTGGCCTGATCGCAAAAGCGTGTGCGTCCTGCACACGCCCTTCGG
>JALTLP010000347.1 GCA_027001895.1 Chromatiales bacterium
TAAAAAAAGAGCGCATTAGCGATAAAAGCAAACTGCAAAATATTCAGAATGAACTCGATAGCGTCACCGCTGCCTGGCAAAACTGTCCTGCCTCTAAAATTGATATTCAAGCCGAGCTTGCAGCGTTGAAGGCTATAAATGAAAAACTCTGGGTTATCGAAGATGATATTCGGGATAAGGAGCGCCAGCAAAACTTTGACCAGGGCTTTATTGATTTAGCCCGTAGCGTGTATTTTGAAAACGATACCCGCGCCCGGATTAAACGTGAAATCAACCTGAAGCTGGGCTCGGACTTAATCGAAGAAAAATCCTACGCCGACTATACAAGCAGCTAATCCCTTTTACTGCTATACCCTGGCCTGCACACTCAACACATCAATTCAGTAAAAAATCAGCCTGAACCGCTAAAAATCACACCACGCCTGCCGATAACGCAGTAGAGCTATTTTTTAAGTAACCGCTATTACCCCTACTTTTCCGGTACGCATCGCCAATGTCAAAATCAAAGATAATTATCCTGCTCGGCTTTGGTTCTATTTTGCTACTCGGTACGCTTCTTATCACCATTGGTGTCAGCCATTTAAATAAAAGTAAATCCAGCCTCGATCATATTGTTAACTCCAACAACCTTAAGATTCAACTGATTAACAAAATGTACCAGTCTGCGCGAGAAAGAACCGTCAGTTTGTTTCGTATGATTATTCTTGATGACCCGGATGAATTTGAAAAATCCCTGGAAAAAATGCATTTAAACGGCGGCAAATTTATGCTCGCATGGGAAAAGTTTATTGCTCTCGACTTAAGCCAGGTCGAAAAAAAGATGTTTGCCGAGCAAGCTGCTATATCCGCAATTGTCGGTCCCCTGCATAATAAAATTGCCGACCTGGTTAATTTTGGTGATTTGGAACAGGCTCAACAAATACTTGTCGAACAAGCCGAGCCCTTACAGGACAAGGTGCTCGAAATTTTAATACAACTACAGAAATATCAACGTACCGAAACACAACAGGCCATCGAAGATAACAGTAATAATTATAAAGAAATCGTCACCATTATGTGGGTGGTATCCAGTATTGTTATCCTTATCTGCTTCGGTATTATCTTTTTTACTTTAAGACTTATTTCAAAAAATGAAGCCAAACAGGAACGCTATCAGGAAGACATTGAACGTCAGGCCTTTTATGACCACCTGACCGGCTTGCCTAATCGACGACTGCTGAATGGCCAGATCAAAAAAGCCATCAACATGTCGAAGCAAAATGAACTGTTAATGGCCGTGTTATTTATAGATTGTGATCGTTTTAAGCCGATTAATGACTCCCTTGGACACGTCATCGGAGATAATCTGCTTGTATCCATTGCCAACAGGCTCAAAGAAAATGTCCGCAGCAGTGATACCGTCTGCCGGGTTAGTGGCGATGAGTTTGCAATCGTACTCGAAAACATCAAACATATAACCGTCATTGACAAAATTGCGCAAGGTATACTGAACTCGATTGCCGCCCCCCATATTCTCGAAGGCCATAAGGTTTTTACTACCGTTAGTATTGGCGTGACCGTCTACCCCCTTAATGATAAAAACATAAATGGCTTGCTAACCTCTGCCGACATTGCAATGTATCACGCCAAACAAAATGGCGGCAACCAGTACGAATATTTTAATTCCGAAATGAACAAACATACCAAGCAAAAGCTCACACTGGAACAGGACTTACACGAAGCATTAACCAATAACGAACTGCAACTCTATTACCAGCCCCAAAATCAAATTGACACTAAACGTACAATTACAGGTGCAGAGGTCTTGTTGCGCTGGAACCACCCCAAAAAAGGGATGATCCCGCCACACGATTTTATCGGCATTGCAGAAGAGTCGGGGCTGATTGTTTCCATAGGGGAATGGGTGCTAATAAGTGCCTGCAAACAAATTCAACAATGGCAACGCCAGGGTTTAAGCAAAATATCGATTAGCGTTAATTTATCACCCAAACAATTTGCCCACAGTAATCTGCTAACCGCAGTAAAAAACGCACTTGATGAATCTGGCATCGAAGCATCACAACTGGTTCTGGAAATAACCGAATCCACCGCAATGGGTTCAATCGAAAATTCTATTGAAACATTACACCAACTAAAATCTCTTGGCGTCAACATTTCAATTGATGATTTTGGTACAGGTTACTCCTCATTAAGTTATTTACAAACCATGCCGATTGATAATTTAAAAATAGATCGCTCGTTTATAAAAAAACTTCACCGCTCAGAAAAAGACAAAGCTTTCGTACAAGCCATTGTCACCATGGCGCATACACTGGGTATGAAGGTTATTGCTGAAGGAGTGGAAGTTGAAGAACAGTTTTTATTTTTACAGGACATCAGTTGTGAAATTGCGCAAGGCTTTCTGTTTAGCAAACCGGTTCCTGCTGAAGAACTGGAAAAAATGCTTTGGTAAACTATTTGTACTGCTTGGTCGCCGTTGTTCTTTTGCTTGTCAGGCTAAATCCGGCAATAGATAAAGTGCCAGTTTATATATAACTTACAGCAAAACTGCTTTACTGCCCCCCCCTAAACCCG
>JALTLP010000348.1 GCA_027001895.1 Chromatiales bacterium
TATTGCTTTTGAGGATTCATCGAATGGTATACAGTCTTCGCTGGGTGCAAACTTAAAAACCATTATTACGCAAAACCATTATACCGAAGATCACGATTTTACTGGTGCGGCGGTGGTGCTCGATCACCTCGGTGAACCGGATAAGGCATGTAACTGCATTGCCGGTGATCTGGCGGGCGATACTTATGTTTCTATGGCCACGGTTAAAAAATTATTCGAGTCATAAATAAAAGTTTATGTCATCCATCTCCAAACGTGCCGGCAAGATACAACCTTTTCATGTAATGAAGTTACTCGGCCGTGCCCGAGAGTTGCAAGCACAAGGCAGAAACATTATTCATATGGAAGTGGGTGAGCCGGACTTTGACACACCAGAACCCATTATTGATGCCGGGGTAGACGCAATTAAAAGCGGGGCAGTGCATTACACCCCGGCAACTGGCCTGCCTGAATTAAAACAGGCAATCGCAGGTTTTTATCATGATACCTTTAAAGTAAAAGTTGCAGCCGAGCGTATTATTATAACCCCCGGCGCATCGGGTGCGCTGTTACTTGCCCTATCTGCCATAATAGAAGCGGGTGATTCTATTATGCTGGCTGATCCGGGATACCCTTGTAACCGCAATTTCGTTACTTTGCTTGAAGGTTGTGCACAGAATATAAATGTTAACAGCAATACACATTTTCAGTTAAACGCAGAACTGATAAAACAAAACTGGCAGAACAAGACCAAAGCCGTATTGCTGGCAACGCCTTCAAACCCAACAGGCACTACAATATCGCCAGAGAGTTTAAATGAAATAATTTCCTGTGTTGCGCAGCATAATGGCAGCGTAATGGTGGATGAAATTTATCAGGGGCTTGTTTACGATTCGCAGCCACATACGGCATTGTCTCATTCCGATGACGTTTTTATTATTAACAGTTTTTCAAAATATTTTTCAATGACCGGCTGGCGAATTGGCTGGCTTGTTGTACCGCAAAAATTTATAAGCGTCGTTGATAACCTCGCGCAAAATATTTTTCTTGCCGCGCCGACCCCTGCACAGTATGCCGCACTTGCTGCCTTTAAACCCGAAACAATTAACATACTCGAACAAAGACGAAACGAATTTAAACAACGCCGAGATTACCTGCTAAATGAACTCCCCAAACTTGGCTTTAAAGTTCCGGTAATACCCGTAGGGGCATTTTATATTTATGCCAATTGTGAAGCTTTAACGGATAACAGTTTTAAATTTGCAGAACAATGTTTAGAAGAAGTCGGCGTAGCCATTACCCCGGGTATCGACTTTGGCGCTAACCAGGCAGAAAAGTATGTGCGCTTTGCTTATACGACTTCGTTAGATAATTTAAAAGAAGCGGTAAAGCGGTTAAAAGATTTTTTAGAGTAGCTTATGTTTAGGATTGTTTTGTCATTTCGACCAGCGGGAGAAATCTTACTGAAATTAAACTTATTGCTTATTTATGATGAAGTTTTATGGCTTCTAAATCCTTTTTCTCTGCTATTTGCGCATTGTAAAGGTCACAACGCATTTGCAAATTAAGCCAAAAATCTGCAGACATACCAAAGAACCGCGCAAGGCGTAAAGCAGTGCTTGGCGTAACGCCACGTTTCTGATTTACAAGTTCATTCACTCGTTGATAAGGCACGTGTATTGCCTTAGCTAATTCACGTTGTGTAATTTGCATAGGATTCAGAAATTCTTCCACAAGCATTTCACCTGGGTGTGTTGGAGCTCTATTGGTTGGTATACGAACCATAATTCACCTCAATGATAATCGGTTATTTCCACTTGCTCTGGGCCGGATTCTCCCCATTCGAAACAAATGCGAAATTGCCCATTAATACGAATACTGTGCTGTCCAATCCTGTTACCCGTTAAACGTTCTAAACGGTTACCAGGTGGTATTTTAAGCTCGTCTAAGGATGTAACGGAATCAAGTTGGTCAAGCTTTCGAGTTGCTATATGCCAAATCGTTTGTGGGCAAGCCTTTCGTGCCATTTTAGACGAAACGCCATTAAAAATGTCTGCCGTCGCTTTATCCCTAAACGATACTATCATACAAACATAGTAGCACGGATACCATGCTATTTCCACCAAAAACTACGACACATTTGAGTAGGTCGTTAAGTGCCACTGATGCGTTTAGCAAAACCATAAAAGTGACGAATGGTAACAGTAATATTATTGTGGGAAAATTATTATGGGTGTCTTTTTAACTACATCACACATGCGAGTTATTTTGTATTCTTTGCGGTGCTTTTGAATAAAAGCGTATTTCAGTCCAGTTCCTTCGCAAAGAATACTGCGGCCTTTTTTAGGATTTCGTTCTCCTCTTGCAGGCGTTTATTCTCTGCTCGTAACCGGGCGGTTTCGCTTTGTTCTGCTTTGTTTGGTCGGCCTTTCTTGCCTGAGGCAACATCACCTTTTTTAGCCATTTGTTCTTTTCACTTGTAGAGTTGATTCCGTCTAAGCCCAAGTTGCATGGCAACTTCTGCGGTTGATTTCCCTGATGATGCCATCAGGCGTAGCGCTTCTAGCTTAAACTCTTTTGGGTAGGTTTTATAG
>JALTLP010000349.1 GCA_027001895.1 Chromatiales bacterium
ACCCAGACGAAAAAAAAACCGGGCTAGCTACAGACCCGGTTTGATTTTTAAGCTTGTTTGACCTGATTTTTTCTAAACTAAACCCTGGCTAGTGAGGACCAGCATTAGCTTGTAATTTAGACTGTACAAGAGCCATATCACCCTGGCGTTTTGCTTTGTTTGCCAGTTTAGTGGCTTTTGCAAAGTCACCAGCTTTAGCTGCTTTGTCTGCTTTTTTTAGTATTTTTCCACTGTCGCGCCATAAAAAGCGAGCACTTTTAGCGGTTTTTAGTGATTTATTTGCTTCTGCAACAGCGGCCTTATAATCGGCTTCTGAAGCAGCAGTGCTACCTGAAGTACCGTTGCTAGCGCAGCCTGAGAGTAGTACTGAAGCCAGCGCGATGCCGGCAAAAATCTTAGCGTGGTTCATAATGACCTCATAATTGTATTTTTTATAATGTATTTTACATTTTTTAAAATTTGCTGTCTGAATTAACAAACAGTTGGGTGATTGTAACCTACGCGAAAAAGGATACAAGTGTATTTTTATTTGAATATCGAGGAAAAACTTCAGTAAATTCAGGGTGAATTATTCAGCGTTTGCTTATATAATAGTTCGATTAACCAGACCTAACAGGAGCCGATATGCGTATAGCCCAGGAAGCACTAACTTTTGATGATGTGCTGCTGATTCCCGCCCACTCCACGGTTCTGCCCAATGATGTTGAATTGGGTACCCAGATCACTCGAAACATTAAACTTAATATCCCCCTTGTGTCCGCAGCAATGGATACGGTAACCGAAGCAAAGCTGGCGATTGCCATTGCTCAGGAAGGTGGTATAGGCATATTACATAAAAATATGTCGATTGAGCAGCAAGCTAAGAATGTTGTGAAAGTTAAGAAATATGAATCCGGCGTTATTAGTGATCCGATTACGGTTTCACCTGATACCACCATTCGTGAAGTCGCAGAATTAACACGTAAAAATAAAATATCCGGCTTACCTGTTCTAGAAGGTAAAGATTTGGTCGGTATTATCACTTCCCGTGATCGACGCTTTGAAACGGATTTGGATAAACCGGTTTCCAGTGTAATGACACCAAAAGAGAAGCTGGTAACAGTAAAAGAGGGTGTTGAGCGCAAAGAAGTACTGGCTCTATTGCATAAGCATCGCATTGAAAAAGTATTGGTCGTGAATGACAGCTTCGAGTTACGAGGCATGATTGCGGTTCGTGATATTCAAAAATCTGATGATTTTCCCATGGCCTGTAAAGATGATCTGGGTCGCCTTCGGGTTGGCGCGGCAGTTGGAACCGGTGTTGATACTGAAGATCGAGTGACGGCTTTAGCGACAGCGGGCGTTGATGTTATTGTGGTGGATACCGCACACGGCCACTCTCAAGGTGTTCTTGACCGGGTTAAATGGGTCAAAGAAAACTTCCCCGAGGTGCAGGTTATTGGCGGTAATATCGCCACTGCCGCTGCCGCTCGAGATTTGGTGAATGCAGGTGCAGACGCGGTGAAAGTGGGTATTGGCCCGGGCTCCATCTGTACTACACGTATTGTTGCTGGCGTTGGTGTTCCACAAATTTCAGCCGTGTCTAATGTTGCTAAAGAGTTAGAAGGTACCGGTGTACCATTGATTGCTGATGGTGGTATTCGTTACTCAGGTGACATTGCAAAAGCGATGGCTGCCGGCGCACATTGCGTTATGTTGGGTGGCTTATTGGCGGGTACTGAAGAGGCGCCAGGTGAAGTTGAGCTGTTTCAGGGGCGTTCCTATAAATCATACCGTGGTATGGGTTCTATCGCAGCCATGGAAAAAGGCTCTAGTGATCGCTATTTCCAGGATAAAGATGCAGGTGCTGAAAAATTAGTACCGGAAGGCATTGAAGGCCGGGTGCCATTTAAGGGGCCGATGACGGCAATAGTGCATCAGTTACTGGGCGGTATTCGTTCAAGTATGGGGTATGTCGGCTGTGCGAATTTAGCTGAAATGCGTAGCAAGCCTGAGTTTGTTCGAATTTCCGGGGCGGGTATGAAAGAGTCGCATGTACATGATGTGACGATTACCAAAGAAGCGCCGAATTACCGAACGTAGTATTTAATAAAAACCACAAACGACTTCGTCATCCCCGAATGCCTTTATCGGGGATCCAGTGACTTTATGATAGCGAACGGTCGCTGGATTCCCGATACAAGCACTCGGGAATGACGAGATCCTTTTTATCTGTTTAATAAACTGACTGACTCCATGACCACACAAAACATCCATACAGATCGTATCTTAATCCTCGACTTCGGTTCCCAGTATACCCAACTCATTGCCCGCCGCGTTCGCGAAGCCGGTGTATATTGTGAGTTGTATGCCTGGGATGTCAGCAACGAAGACATTAAAGCATTTAACCCGAAAGGGATTATTTTATCGGGTGGCCCGGAGTCGGTAACCGAAGGTGAGTCATCGCCAATGGCACCGGGTATTGTGTTTGAGTTAGGGGTGCCCGTATTAGGTATTTGCTACGGCATGCAAACCATGACAGCCCAGCTAGGTGGTAAGGTGGAAAATGCCGAAAC
>JALTLP010000350.1 GCA_027001895.1 Chromatiales bacterium
CCTGCTGGCTTTGTTAAAACAGACTGATGCTGGAGTGCCTGCTGTTTACTTGCCGCACTGATTTCTGCAGCGGCTTGCTTATACCATGTCATTATTTATTTCACTCTTAATTGAATGTGGTAGCCCTGCTACCATTAATGTTACTCGTTGTGCTTTTGCGGCTATTAGTTGGTGAAGTCTTCCAACTGCATCTACATAAACACGGTTTAAATGTCCCATTGGAATGATACCCATCCCAACTTCATTACTAACAATGTATAAATTCGCCTTGCTGCCTGGCATTGCATAGTTATCCAGAATTTTAACAAAGGCTATGTACTCAGCAGAAGTTTCTAGTTGCTCGTTATGCTTTAATAATAAATTCGACAACCATAAAGTAAGGCAATCAAGAATAATACTTTTATCTGAACCCGTCTGTTTTGCAAGAACATCGGCAATTATCAACGGTTCTTCAATAACTTCAATATTATCTGGACGTTGTTTTTTATGCAGTTCAATGCGCTGTGCCATTTCACTGTCTTCAGCCGTTGCTGTTGCCAGTAAAGTAACGGCTTGTTTGTTTTGTATAGCACAAGTTTGAGCGTAGCCGCTTTTACCTGAGCGTGCCCCGCCGAGTATTAATTCAAGCATTTAATTTTTCACACAAGGAATAAATAAAAATTTTAAACCAGCGGATTAAGCCCCGCCAAATATCAGAACCAGCCAACAATGGTCATTAAAGCAATGGTAGTAATAACAATGATGGTTGACCATTTAACAAGGGCGAGTACCTGTTCAACTTCAGCGGCTTCAACTTCAGCCTGTTCGTCGGTTTCCACATCCATTTTTAAAGCGTGTAAACCACTGTTTACTATTAACTCATCATTATTTTTGTTGAAGAAATCCGTCGCACAATGCAAGCACAATAATGTATCGGAAAAACTCCCGGCAAGTGCAAAAGTCACCACGCATAAGCGAGCCGGAACCCAGCCAAGAATCATATACAGGCGTTTAATTGCCAGACTGAAATCATTACTGTCAGCGTCTTCCAGGCTTTCATCTTCGGCGGCCGAACCAAAGTAACTACCGGCAAAGCGTTCCAGTAATAAAGTTGTCAAGCGGTAAAGGAGCGCACCTAAAGGGCCAAGCAGAATAAACCAGAATAATACCGCCAGGATCCGGTTACTAAATGCCAGCAATATTCCTCTTTTCATCAGGCTGGCAACCAACGCCGGGTTGCCGGAGATTGCCGGTTCGTAGTGATGCCCGGAAAAAAATTCATTGGCATATAACAGTGCTGCTTCATCGTCCTCTGCCGCGACTGCTGACAGGTATTTGTCTGTCTGCGCGTTAATATCACGTGGGCCAATGCTATAAATTAAAACGGCCAGACCAAACAAAAAGCTGAAAAAACTGCCCGCATCTGACAATATATTATTAAATAGTGCAACCAGTGCCAGAACAGGAACAAGTATAACAAGCAGCCTTACCGTGCCAGGTACCGACGGAAACATTCCAATCAACCCGGATGCATTTTGTTGCAACCAGTCGCAGTACCGCGAAAACCAGTCAAAATGACGATAAGCTTCTATTTTTGGATAGTATTGCTCAACCGCCAGGGCTATTAAAATTGTAATAAATCCCATAACTTACCATCAAATCCCTGTTATTTTATCGTTCATAGGCCATTGTAACTTATGCCAATTTAGCTTTAAAGCGTTGCCAGTCAAATGACTCGCCTGGATCGGTTTTTCTGCCCGGCGCGATATCGCAATGACCAACAATAGCGTCTGTCGATATTGCCGGATAGGCCGCCATAAGCAGACAACTTAGTTGTTGTAAAATTTCATACTGAATATCGGTATAGGCAATATCGTCTGTCCCTTCCAGCTCGATGCCAATTGAAAAATCGTTACAACACTCGCGTTCTTTATAACATGACACCCCCGCATGCCAGGCGCGCTTGTTAAACGGAACAAATTGTTTAACGATACCATCACGCTCAATCAGCAAGTGCGAGGAGACATGCAGATCTTTTATTTCTTCAAAATACGGGTGCTGCGAGCTATCAAGCTGGTTAGTAAAAAACTTTTCTATATAATGGCCACCAAACTCTGCAGGTGGCAGGCTAATGCCATGCACAACCAGCAATTCTATTTGTGTATCTACAGGCCGCATATCACAATTAGGTGAAGCAACCTGAACAGCACCGGCTAACAGCCCGGTTTGTACATCGACGCTAAACATTATTCCTGAACCAGCCCCTTAAGTACCATATCGGTAAAACTGATAATACCTATCACCATTCCGTCTTCAACAACAGGTGAACGAGACAGGTTAAACTTTTCAAAAAGCCGTGCGCAATAGCGAATATCCATTTGCGGATCAACGGTAATAACCGGCTTGGACATAATCTC
Organism: Chromatiales bacterium; assembly: GCA_027001895.1. Lineage (GTDB taxonomy): Bacteria > Pseudomonadota > Gammaproteobacteria > UBA6429 > Thiohalophilaceae > SZUA-37. Next base: position 2,397 of record JALTLP010000350.1, read on the forward strand.
ATAAATATTCACCCTGTCAGGAGAACGGTCCTTGGCTAATACCTGCTTGGCAACATCAGAAATCAAAACCAGCCCATATTCATCATCATCGGTTCGTTTGTTAACAACCAGACACTTTGTCTCGACGTTTTTCATTTCGTTCAGGGCATCACTTACCG
>JALTLP010000351.1 GCA_027001895.1 Chromatiales bacterium
TGCTGAGAAAATAACGCTTTTAATCGTGAATAATAATCTGGCGTGTATCCGTATTAATATCGACGACCTGGCCAGCATCATGGGCAATTTTCGCCACTTTTAACAGCTCGTCATCCCTGTTTTCTTCGGCGATAGTTTTTAATGTGTCCATGGCTTTGCAGTCGATATGAAGATAACTGTTTTCCGTTGCCTTACAGCCACATGAAGGCGCATCGATACCCAGCGCAAAGTCTTCGGGCATTTGAATTATAACGGGCTCAGCATGCAGTATCTGGGCTTCAATCTTTTTGCTGTTGATATTGTCATCCCAGGTAGTGACAGGCATATTACTGTAATCACGCATAATAGTGTTCTCCAGTTTAAGTGGACGGATAAAATCAGCCACGGGAAATTATTATTTCTATACTATAGTATTTTTCTGGCGCAAACAATCGATAGCATTTAAACAGTGAACAGGTTGCAATTTGCGATATGGTTAAAAGGTAAATCGTTTACAGGCAGGTTGAGATATGAAAGCGAAAGATTTTGCGACAGATATTGAAAATGACTGGTGTGCCGGTTGTGGTGATCACGGAATTTTACACGCGCTGGAGAAGGCATTTGCCGCGCTGGAACTGCAAAAGCATGACATTGCTGTTTTTGGAGGTATAGGCTGCTCCGGCAAAACACCTTACTATCTTGATACTAATGGAATTCATACCCTGCACGGGCGGGTTTTGCCTTTTGCCACAGGGGCTAAACTGGCAAACCCCGAGCTGACCGTCATTGCCGTTGGAGGAGATGGTGATGGACTGGGGATTGGTGCCGGGCATTTTGCCAATGCCGGCCGGCGCAATCTGGATATTACTTATCTGCTATACAATAATGGCGTCTATGGCCTAACCAAGGGCCAGGCATCACCTACTCTGAGGCAGGGTGAACAGACCAGGGCAATGCCAGAGCCGGGCATACAAACCGATCTGAATCCCGTTATGCTTGCTCTTACCTCAGGCTTTACCTGGATTGCACGCGGTTATGCCTATGATATTCACCAGCTCAGTTCGTTAATACAAAGTGCCATTACTCACAGAGGCAGTGCTTTTCTTGAAATTCTACAACCCTGTCCGGTTTATAATAACCTGCATGATAAAAAATGGTATGAAGAAAATGGTATCAGGGATTATCCGCGCCTGTATTCACTGCAACAAGAAGACTATGATGCAGTCATTCAGGCTGATGCAGATAATCATACCCGGGATGAAAAATTTTCCCAGTGTATGATGAAAGCCAGGGAGTGGAATGATCGGATTCCAACTGGGCTGTTTTATCAGGATTTACAGGCAAAAGAAATGACCCGGCAGATTAGTGAACGGCAGTCTTTTTACCTGGCTCTTTCACCGGCAAAACAACCAGTAACAGAAAACAGCAAGTATACTATTAATAGCAATGAGCTCTTTTCACGGCTTAAGGTTTAAATATCTGTTTCTTTATTCGGAGTATGATTAAAAAGGTAGTGAATACCCAGCAGGATAAGAATCACACCAAAAATGATACGTAAATTTGCTTCGTGAATCGAAAGCGCGATATGACCGCCGACAAGGGTTCCCAGCAGGGCACCGATAACGAGCGGTATCACTAATGGCTTGATGATATTACCCAGTTTCCAGTTTTCCCAGCTGCCACTGAGAGTTGCGGGTAAACGTGCTGCAAGAGAGCAGCCCTGGGCAAGGTGCTGGGAGATACCCAGTCCAACAACAAACAACGGTGCCAGTACCGGGCCACCACTGATCCCCACCACGCCGGCCACCAGTCCCTCGATAATGCCAACCAGAACCAGGTAAATATATAAACCTTCAGAACTAATAATCCAGTGAGCGGGAAGCTGGTGACGGAAAATAACCAGTAGTCCACCCAGCATTATAACGATGCCAAAAATACGTTTAAGAAGCTGTGCTGAGAATTTTTCTGACCAGGCAGCTGCAACAGGTGTAATAATAAAAGAGGGGATAGCAACCCAGATAACGATTTCAAAATCAACCTCACCATGCAGGCCATAAATAATACTGCCACTGAGCGCGGAAAAAACGCTGAGCAGGATGGCCGTGCCTCTTGCCTGTAGTGGAGTAAGAGCAAGCCAGCCCATTAATATGGGTATGACCAGCGTACCACCACCGAGGCTCATTAGACCGCCACCAAAACCGGCTATTGTCCCTGTGATTAAGCCTTTAAACCAGCCGCTGACTGATGGAAACATTTATTTTTGGCAATACGTTTTTAATTTTTTAATCCGAATTTTCCATGCTGGCATTGTACTGGCCAAGCTGAGCGGCGCCATTGAGACGAACCCGCTTTAATAGCGCCTGTTGTGTCGCATGCAGATTTTCTTTGGGTAAAACAACATCCTCATCGGACTTTTGCAGCAGGGTTTCTTCAAATTCAATAACACCGCTGATATATTTTTCCAGGTCGGGTGTGGTGAAAAGCAGGGCACGATAGCTGCGACGATTTTCCTCGTCAGATTCAACGCCAATGGGTTTGAAACGCTTAGCAATGGTAGGCAGGCTTTCATCTG
>JALTLP010000352.1 GCA_027001895.1 Chromatiales bacterium
CCGCAATAATGTAACGACGCTCACCGTCTGCAAACAATAACAATGCAATGTTTGCAGTACGATTTGGATCGTATTCAAGACGTTCAACCTTTGCAGGGATACCATCTTTATTGCGTTTAAAATCAATTACACGGTAATGTTGTTTATGTCCGCCACCAATATGTCGTGTAGTAATACGACCATAGTTATTGCGACCACCTGATTTGGACTTCTTTTCCAGTAAAGGTGCATGTGGCGCACCTTTGTGAAGATCAGGATGCGAAATCTTAACCGTGAAACGGCGACCTGGTGAAGTCGGTTTTGCTTTAATAACTGCCATCAGACTTTCCTAATTACCTTTACTCTGCACCCAGGAAGTTAATATCCTGGCCTTGCTCTAATGTGACATACGCTTTACGCCAGTTCTTACGTTTACCAGCACCAAAACGGTTGCGTTTAATCTTGCCGTTTACATTTAAAACAGTAACACCTGAAACTTTTACATCAAACAGCATTTCTACAGCATCTTTGATGTCTGTTTTGTTTGCAGCAGGTGCAACTTTAAATACAAACTGATTGTTTTTATCAGCAACAATCGAACTCTTTTCTGAAACATGAGGCTCTAGTATAACTGTCATTAAATCCTGTTCTCTCATGACAACATCTCCTCAACTTTTTTCACTGCCGCAGCAGTCATTACAACCTTGTTATAGCCAACCAGATTGACCGGGTTAACTTCGGTTGTATCACATGCATCTACGTGCGGAATATTACGCGCAGACAATACAACAGCTTCAGTTAGTTCATCGACAACAATTAGTGCGCTGTCGATAACACCTAAAGCTGTCAGTTTTTCAACCAGCTCTCTGGTTTTTGGTGCATCCATCTTGATGTCGTCAACAACAACCAGACGCTCTGTACGAACCAGTTCAGACAGAATTGCACGAATAGACGCTGCATACATTTTCTTGTTTAACTTCTGACTGTAGTCACGTGGCTGAGAAGCGAATGTCACACCACCTGTACGCCAGATAGGACCACGAGTCGTACCCGCACGGGCGCGGCCTGTACCTTTTTGTCTGAATGGTTTTTTGCCGCCACCGCTCACTGCAGCACGGTTTTTCTGTGCAACTGAACCCTGACGTGCGCCTGCTAAATAAGCAGTAACCGCCTGGTGAACAAGAGACTCGTTAAATTCACGGCCAAAGTTTGCATCTGAAACTTCAACGGCTTTTTTCGAGGCTTTGCCTGTTGCTGTCGTTAAATTTAATTCCATGATATCTACCCCTTACGCCTTGACTGCCGGACGAATAACAACATCGCCACCTTTAGCGCCAGGTACAGCACCTTTAACTAATAGCAAGTTACGATCTGCATCAACACGTACCACTTCAAGGTTTTGCACGGTAGTTTTTACATTACCCATCTGGCCTGACATTTTCTTGCCTTTCCAGACACGGCCGGGTGTCTGACACTGACCAATTGAACCCGGTGCACGATGCGATAAAGAGTTACCGTGAGTCGCGTCCTGCATGGAGAAGTTATAACGCTTGATAACACCCGCGTAACCTTTACCAATGCTGGTACCGCATACATCAACTTTTTGACCGGCTTCGAAAATATCAACTTTAATTTCGCTGTTTGCAGCGAGGTCTTCACCTTCACCCGCATCGAGACGGAATTCCCACAAACCACGACCTGCTTCAACACCTGCCTTGGCAAAGTGTCCAGCTTTTGGTTTGTTTAAGCGTGACGCCTTCTTGCTACCCGTTGTAACCTGCACTGCCTGGTAACCATCGTTATCAACAGTCTTTACCTGGGTAACACGATTCGTTTCTACCTGAATAACAGTCACAGGCAACGATGCACCTTCATCTGTAAAGATGCGTGTCATCCCAACTTTGCGACCTACTACACCAATCGTCATTATCGTATCTCTTTAAATTTACTTGTTTCTATTAATTCAGTTGAATCTGAACATCAACACCAGCGGCAAGGTCCAGCTTCATCAATGCATCTACTGTTTTATCAGTAGGTTGCAAAATATCCATCATACGCTTGTGTGTACGGATTTCGTATTGATCTCGTGCATCTTTATTTACATGCGGAGAAATCAAAACCGTATAACGTTCTTTACGCGTTGGTAATGGAATAGGACCCACTACTAATGCGCCAGTACGCTTTGCTGTTTCGACAATTTCACGTGCTGACTGATCAATCAGGCGATGGTCGAATGCTTTTAAGCGAATACGAATATTTTGGTTTGCTGCTGCCATTTCAAATTCTCTAAATTAATGTTCGTTACTAATATTTATCTTCTGTTTTCAAACAACAAATCTGTTATTCAATGACTTTAGACACAACACCCGCACCGACGGTACGGCCACCTTCACGAATCGCAAAACGTAATCCGTCTTCCATCGCTATCGGGGCTATCAGTGTGACTGTCATTTGTACGTTGTCGCCGGGCATCACCATTTCTGTGCCTTCCGGTAAGTCACAGGCACCGGTTACGTCTGTGGTTCGGAAGTAGAACTGGGGACGGTAGCCGTTGAAGAA
>JALTLP010000353.1 GCA_027001895.1 Chromatiales bacterium
CTCTTAACAAAATTAACTATATTATCTACATTAAGATTTTCAGCAAATTGAATGAAATGTTTTTTTCCATTATTTAATTCAATTTTTATTGAGCCTCTTAATTCTTCATTATGTACTCTTATTGAAGAGATGTCCTCAGTTTTAAATATATATGGTTGACCTAGAGCTTTATTATGTATTTCAATGCATTCATTATTGAATGCCATATATGGTCTTTTTGATTTTAAGTAATCTAAAAAGAAATTTATAGTCATACCTATACTAAAAATAATTAACATAGTTAAAATTACTTCTGAAGCACCACTTGGAAGATTGTTGCTTAGTCCTTTAAAGTACCCGCCAATTGCAGCGAGCCAGATAATTAAACTAAATCCAACAGTTGATGCTAGTGGCACAGCTTTTCTATCTAAAGCGTTCATTTTATTTTTCTCCCTAACAATTAATTATACAAAATCTGCTTTTTCAGGTTTTAGATTCTATCTAAATCTTATTATAATTGTTTCAGTAAACCTGTTAATACAAGAATAATCTCAGTGATTTACTATGAATATACACTATTAATTTGTACTGAAAAAGGCGGAAATACTTTAAAAAAATACTACAGCATTTTACATTAGGATTTGCTTAAAGGCCGCTTCTGCTGGTCAGAATGACTCATATTTAACGATTTATCAGGACATTTTTTTGATATTACAAAATTAAGAGCCATTTAACCTGTATTAGCTGAAATTACAAGGTTAAATGGCACAATCAATGGCTATAATTTATTTATTAGTGGCTAGCAACAGTTTTAACACCAGAAACAGTATTGTCACCAAACATAATATGCATAAAGGGTTGCTCTATTCCATTTGGTAATATAAAACCTGTTGGCACAGGTGACTTGACTGGCCCTTTTGGTGTAACAGCTATATTGGGTAATAACAAATGAGTTTGTAATTTTGAACAGTCAACATCCTTATCAAATACCAGTTTGTAATTTTCATCACGTACGGCACAGGTTGTCATTAAATGTACCAGTCGGTTATTTGCAACTTCAACACCATTCACTTCAAGCCTGCCAATCCCCCACAGCGCAACGTAGGTGAACGCGGTTGGCATGAGTTTGGTACCAATACCTGTCATACCATGTTGTAAGAAGTTAGTGCCAACACCACCCATAAACGGGTGATCTGACCCAACCGGTATTACTTTATCAACTGTAACTTTGTAGCTATTTAAGCCATCGGGACTGGTAAAGCGGGTAACAAGTTTTACTTTGTCTTTTGATAATGGTGTATCGTAAATTGTTCTGTCTTTAACTTTTAATTTAAATTTACCCGTAATCATTTTGTATTTATCGGAAAACGGGGTTGGCTTAGTTGTCGTGGTCCAGGCACTGCCATCGGCATTTTTTAGCCTGGCAGAAATCGGAACACCTACATCAGGTTCAAAACCCAAAGGAGCTGCTGGTGTACCAAATATTTTAGGGTCGAGCCGCCTAACACCGGGCAAGATCCACCGTACATCCCCTCCACCTTTCACGCTGACTTCAACACTGCCACCAGCAAGTGTTGCCGGGCCATTACGAATACTTGTTGCTGGACTGGATGCATAACTGGTTGAAATAAATAAAGCAAATAGCAGCATACCAGTTATTGAACTGCCAAGGCTTGTATATGTGAATTCAGAAATATTCCTTCTCATTTTGTCACTCCTGTTTGTGAGCATTCTTGATATAAGAATGGTCTAAAAATGACAATGAAACACGCTGAAAGGTTCAAACTTTTCCAGCTTTTTATAAAGCGTATGCGTCTTACTATATCCTTAAACCTGACTGACTTGGTCTAACGTGATGCACACAATATCACCAACTCATTCTAATTGTTTTTATAATTATTTTGTTAACAGGTACCGTATAACAAAATTATCAATGCTACTTGACTCTGTGTTTACATTACGTTAATTTATTTTCAGCTTTTGGTACCCCAAAGAATCTACCTTCTGAGGGTTTAAACGGGAAGCCGGTGCGCTCTTTAGCTTGCAAGCAAAGAACAATCCCGGCACTGCCCCCGCAACGGTAAGCGAGTTATAGCGGATCATACAGCCACTGCGATTAAATCGTGGGAAGGCGATCCAGCTGGTATTACACCACTCGCGAGTCCGGAGACCGGCCTAAAGCATGTTTGGCACTGCGGAGGGCGGATTGCCAAAAGGAAACTTGCCTTACTTCCTTTCTCAAACGCTCCTCTTAACACCAAATAACAACTGGATTTTATTCGAGGAGAATATAAATGAGTCACTTTGTTTCAATAAACACAACCGAAAAATCAGCAAGTTTTAATTCACGTCTGGTTACGGCTTTTACGTCTTTCTTACTTGCCTTTATTATCATTGCGGGTGTCGGCTTTGTTCAGGGCCCTAATGGTTCTGTACACAATGCAGCACACGATACTCGTCATGTCATGAGTTTTCCCTGCCACTAAAAAAATTGCCTGTACGACAAACTTAAGCAAAAATATTCAGGAGAAATAATGATGCGAGGCATTTTAGTTGCTGCACTTATCGCGGGTACGCTGACGGGCATCCTGTTCACAGCTATTCAACATCTTCAGGTTATCCCACTTATTCAAAAAGCCGAAATTTATGAAAGTGGAAATAATATTGCGCAACATAATCATGCACAACATGAGCATACCCATACCAAAGATGATAACAATGAATTGCTTGATAGGTACTTGTTTACCCTGCTGGCAAATGTCCTTGCCGGCATTGGTTTTTCACTGTTACTTGCAGGTGCAATTACCTTAAGTAAGCAGGCTGGATGGCAAAAAGGCCTGTTGTGGGGTGTTGCCGGTTACCTGAGTTTTTATGTTGCACCGGCTTTGGGACTAACCCCTAAATTACCCGGTACTCTGGGTGCTCCAATTGGTTATCAACAACTTTGGTGGATAGCCACTGTTATATCCACTGCTACAGGTTTATGTTTACTGATTTTTTCAAGACATATTTCATTAAAGGCTGTTGGGCTTGTCATTATGGCAATACCACATATTTATGGTGCCCCATTACCAGAACAGGCTTATAGTTCTGCGCCAGTACAATTACGTCATAACTTTGTTGTTGCCAGTGCCCTTGCGAATGCAGCATTCTGGATCATGCTTGGTTTTTTGTCTGGTTATCTGTTACGTAAAACAGAGACGGCTATTTAAGTTTATGTCCGGTCAACACAACCAACAAATCCAGCTTAATAAGTCTGCTGTTGATGCAGGTAAAAATGCACAACTCTGCCCTGCTTTACTTATAAGCGCACCATCTTCGGGACAGGGTAAAACAACAATCACAGCAGCACTGACCAGGCTTTATAGCGAGCAAGGAAAAAAGGTTCGTGTGTTTAAAACGGGGCCAGACTTTCTCGACCCTATGATTCTTGAACAAGCATGCGGTCAGCCTGTTTATCAACTTGATTTATGGATGGGTGGCGAAGCACACTGCCGACAGTTATTATATAAAGCCGCTTGCGAGGCCGATTTAATTCTAATCGAAGGCGTGATGGGGCTGTTTGATGGCTCCCCTTCCAGTGCCGACCTGGCCGAACTGTTTAGTATACCCCTACTTGCTGTGATTAATGCATCCGCCATGGCACAAACTTTTGGTGCTATCGCCTATGGCCTGGCTAATTACCGTAAAGGTCTACCCTTTGCCGGTGTCATTGCCAATCGTGTTGCCAGTGCTGGTCATGGTGATATGCTCGCTGAGAGTCTGGATACTATTCCTTATCTGGGTTCGCTCCCTGTAGACAGTGCCTGCGAGTTACCTTCACGCCACCTTGGTCTGCTACAGGCAAAAGAAATTAAAGATCTTGATACACGCATCAATACAGCCAAACAACATTTTATTGATAGCGGTTTTAATTACCAACCTTCGGCAATATCTTTTGAAGCCACGGAGATACAGACACCGTGTAAAACTTTGCAAGGCATGCGTATCGGCATAGCCCGCGACTCAGCCTTTACCTTTGTCTATAAAGCCAATCTTGAATTACTTGGTGAGCTAGGCGCTGAACTTTGTTATTTCTCACCGTTACAAGATGAAAACCTGCCTGATGTTGATAGCCTGTACCTGCCCGGTGGTTATCCTGAATTACATCTTGAGGCACTGGCCAGTAACACAAATATGCATAATGCGATTAAAGCACATCAACAACAGGGCAAACCCATCGTTGCTGAGTGCGGTGGTATGCTTTATCTGCTTGAATCATTAACCGATAAAAATGGTCATTCACAAAAAATGGTTGGCTTACTCAATGGTCATGCAAAAATGCAGGAGCGGCTTGCCAACCTTGGTATGCACAGTGTAAAACTCCCGGAAGGCGAAATACACGGTCATACTTTTCATCATTCAATCATAGAAACAACACTGCCGGCAATAACAACAAGTAAAAGCTCACGTAAACGGGGTCGCGGTGAAGCCATTTACAGACAGGACAGACTCCATGCGTCGTATTTACATATGTATTTTCCTTCTAACCCCGAGGCAAGTGCACGCTTGTTTATGCCATGAATGATTTAACAGCTAAGGTATGGTTTGTGGGAGCAGGCCCGGGTGACCCTGAACTTTTAACCATTAAAGGTCAAAAACTGATCGCCAAAGCCGATGCGATATTATTTGCAGGTTCCCTTGTTTCACAAACTGCAATGCGATGGGCAAAGCAAGACTGTGAAATACAGGACTCTAAAGGCATGGACCTGGATGCTATTACCGATTGGCTGATTGAAAGGGCTAAACAAAATAAAATCATAGTGCGCCTGCAAACCGGTGACCCTGGTCTATATGGTGCACTTATTGAAATGGTACAACCACTGGATGCTGCAGGTATAGAAATTGGCGTGGTGCCGGGTGTCTCTTCTGCTATGGCCTCTGCCGCCGCCGGTGTTGAAAGCCTGACTCTGCCCGAAATTACGCAAACTGTTATTCTCACCCGCACTGAAGGTCGCACACCGATGCCAGAGGGTGAATCGCTACACGAACTTGCCCAGCATCATTGCACCCTTTGTATTTTTCTTTCGATTACCTTGTTAAAAAAAGTGCAAACCGAATTACTGGCCGCTGGTTGGCATAAAGACGCTCCAATACTTGTTGTGCACAAAGCCAGTTGGCCTGATGAAGAAAAGATTATTCACGGCACCATCAGCAACATTCGAGAAAAGTGCCGCACTGAAAAAGTAAATAGCCAGGCCATGATAATCGCCAGCCCGACTCTGGGCGCACGACAATGGTCTGAGCTTACGAAATCCAGACTTTACGATAAAAACTTTACCCATCGTTTTCGTAAGGCAGAAAAAATACAGGAAAAAATATCATGAACACATCCATACTACTGGTCGGCCACGGTTCACGTCATCAACCTGGTAATGATGAAATTATGCAGTTCTCTGCAAAGTGGACCGAAATGAATCCGCAGTGGCGTATTGAAACCTGTTTTATTGAGTTTGCCGATATCTTACTTGATGACGGCCTCGATAAAGCCGCTCAAAATGCCGAACGTGTTGTCGTTGTACCATTGATACTGAATGCTGCCGGGCATGTAAAAATGGAGATTCCTCATCACATCAGTAAGGCACGTCTGCGTCATACGGATGTCGAGTTTGTTTATGCAGCACACCTCGGTGCAAATGATTCAATTCTCAGCATTCTAAAACGCAATCTTCGTAAAGTTTTATCGCAGATAGATATGCCTGATCCTGAAACAACCGGTGTCATTATTCTTGGTCGGGGTTCATCAGATAAAATTGCCAATGGCGAGATTTCAAAAATAGCACGCTGGCTATTTGATGAAACCGACCACAAACATGTTGATATCGCCTTTACGGGGATTACCTATCCACGTCTTGAAGCCGTTGTGCAACAACAGGCGACATTAGGTATCACCCAAATTGCTATTCTGCCCTACTACCTGTTTACCGGCACATTGTTTGAACGTATCAAACGTCAGGTGAAACGCTTGCAGCAACAATACCCCCAGATTGCCATTGCGCATGGTCAGTACTTTGGATTTGAACCAGAAATCTATGCTCTGCTTACTCAACGCGTTGAACAGGCCATAGGGCAAAACAGCGAAAACCTGATGATGGAATGTGATGGCTGTCAATACCGTCAACTTGCAGAAGAACAAGGGCACACTCACAGCCATACCCATGAGCATAACCATGCACATAAACACGAATCTGATAATAAAAAAAATAAATCCGGACTCGCAGCATGAATAATACCGTTACCGAACAACTTACTCAGGCCGGGCAAAAAATCGAACACGATTCCTTTGCTATCGTTGACAGGGAAACCGCTGAACACAATTACCCTGTTGATCAATGGCAGATTGTCCGCCGAATGATTCACGCTACTGCTGATTTCGAATTTAATGGTCTGGCATGTTTTCACCCCGATGCTGTTAAGGCAGGTTTGAAAGCGATAAGCAATGGCTGCAATATTGTTGCTGATGTTGAAATGATTTGTGTCGGTTTATCACAACCTCGCCTTGCACACTTTGGTGTTAATACGCATCACTTTATTGCAGATGCCGATGTTATTGCACAAGCCAAAGCAGAAAACACCACCCGTGCCGTACAGGCCATGCGCAAGGCATACAAAGCCGATCTTCTTAAAGACAGTATTATCGCTGTTGGTAATGCTCCGACTGCGCTGTTAGAAATCGAGCGACTTGTACGGGAAGAAAATGTTAAACCCGCATTGATTATTGCTATGCCCGTTGGTTTTGTTTCAGCGGAAGAATCGAAAGATATTATCAGTGAGCTCAGTGATATCCCCTGGATAATCACCAAAGGTCGCAAAGGTGGTTCTACACTCGTTGTTTCTGCCCTACACGCATTGCTGGCATTGGCAGAAGCAGAACAAAAGATAAAATCTTAATGTATTTTAAACCGACAACGTGGTCATTGAAAAAAAACAAAGAAAGAAAAAAGAAAAAGGTACTCGTAAAGGTTTTACTACGGGTGCCTGCTCTGCAGCAGCGGCTCGTGCAGCAACACTCGGTCTTGTTAACGGTGAAGTGCCAGACAAGATAGAGTGTCAGTTACCCAACGGACAAGTTGTTAATTTTCATGTCACCGATGGGTATTGTAATAATCAATCTGCCCATGCAGTCGTAATTAAAGATGCCGGTGACGACCCGGACTGTACGGACAAAGCACCTTTAACTGTCGATGTCCGTATTCAACCCGAACAAAAAGGTGAAGTTATTTTAAAAGGTGGTGAAGGTGTAGGAAAGATTACTATGGAAGGTCTCGGTCTTGAAGTAGGCGGGCCTGCGATCAACGCTGTGCCTAGAAAAAACATTGAAGATAATGTCCGTCTCGCTGGTGAAAAATTACTAAAGAACAATGGTCTGGAAGTTACCGTTTCTGTACCAGGTGGCGAGGCAATGTCAAAAAAAACCTTAAATTCACGTCTTGGTATCATTGGTGGTATTTCGATTCTTGGTACCACAGGTATCGTTAACCCCTACTCCACGGCTGCCTTCCGCGACAGTGTTATACAAGGTATTCAGGTTGCAGCCGCACAAGGGCAGGATACCGTTGTACTCACCACGGGTGGCCGCACCGAGAAATTTGTTATCCGAGAGTTACCCCATTTAGCGCAAGCCTGTTTTGTACAAATGGGGGACTTTCTTAAATATGCACTCGACACTGTTATTAAAGAAGGTATCAAACACGTTATTATTGGAGGCATGGTGGGTAAGCTAACTAAAATGGCTCAGGGTGAAACCGTTACCCATGCCGGTCGAAATGCAGTTAATACAGAACTGCTTGCAGAATTAGCGGAAAGCATTGGAGTCAGTGCCCGTATTTGTCAGGATATTCGTGAATCTGCAATGGCACGTTATGCCAGTGAACGCATGGAAGAACTGGGGCTTGTCAGTGAATTTTATCATGCCCTTGGAAACAAGGTTATTACAACACTAAAAAGTCGTTACCCCTCTGGCTTCGACATTAAAGTATTAATCTGCGATTTTGATGGCAATAAACTCGGTGAAGTTATGCAGGGAAATAAACATGATCAGGCCGTGTAAAATTATTGGCGTGTTAGACAATGGTATTGTTGGGCTTGATTCAGTTGCGCTCGAATCAGTTAAAAATGCCGACGTTATTATCGGTGGAACACGTACCCTTTCACTGTTCAGGGATGTATTTAAAAAAGAAGCCGAACAAAAAGATTTAACAGGTCAGCTTTCCAAAGTTTCAGGCTGGATTAAGTCTGCACAGCAAAACGACCAGTTTGTAGTGGTACTGGCCACGGGCGATCCGCTATGTCATGGCATTGCTAACTACCTGTTAAAGAATCTTGATCCTGATAGCTGTGAAGTTATACCAAATACCTCAACCATACAACTGGCATGCGCCCGACTTGGAATCAGTTGGCAGTCTGCTCATATATGTTCAGTTCATACAAAAGACACTGGCGACTGGGATAACAATGCTGATCAATCTCATGGCATGTATCCATTACTACATGCATGCAAAAAACATTCATTGTTGGTTATTTTTACCAGCCCTGATAACACACCGGACCGAATTGCTCGCATGTTACAGCATCAGGGGATGCAAGATGATTTTACTTTATCCGTTACAGAAAATTTACTTACAGCCGATGAAAAAATACAAAAAGAGTTAACAATAAAGCGTGCCGCCAATATGGATTTCGGCAATCCAAACATTACTGTTTTACAACGTATTAAACCTGCAAACGATGCTGTTCTTTTTGGTATGGAAGACAATCTTTTTTTTCAGCGCAAACCCGACAAAGGCTTAATCACCAAACGCGAAGTGCGAGCTGTATCACTTGCACGTCTGCAACTTAAAACCAGCAGTATTGTTTGGGATATTGGTGCCGGTTCAGGTTCTGTGGGTCTGGAAGCGGCGCAACTTTGTACGGATGGATATGTTTATGCTATCGAAAAGAATAAAGCCGATGCCGCCATTGTACAACAAAACCAGAAACAACTTGGCATTCACAACTACAAACTATACGAGGACAAGGCACCTGAGCAATTATCCTGTTGGCCAACACCGGATGCTATCTTTATTGGTGGTTCCGGTGGTGAATTAAAGGAGCTCATCAGCTTTTGCCTGCAAAAATTATCAAATAATGGCTGGCTGGTAATGAACTTTGTCACTCTGGAAAACCTGAATACGGCAACCGAAACCCTGAAACAACTCAAAGCCAACTGGGATGTAACACAACTACAAGCAAGCCGCAGTCAGCCAATTTTACATATGAACCGTATGCAAGCTGAGAACCCGGTATGGATTGTCTGCGCACAAGCACAGAGTAATAAACATGAGTAATAAAAAGTCCGGTACTTTATATGGCGTATCACTTGGCCCCGGTGATCCTGGCCTGATAACACGACATGCCTGGGATATTCTGCAACAGCAGAATATCTTCTGGAGTTACCCAGTCAAAAACAAAAAGAATAATAGTTACGCATTGGACATTGCCTTACGTGCCGGCCTTGAACTTCCGGCAAATAATACCGCTTTAATTTTTCCGATGACGCATGACGTGGTAAAACTGGCACGATACTGGTTTAATGCGGCACAAACGGTTATTGATATACTACAAACAGGACAGGACGTTGCCTTTCTGGTTGAGGGTGATGCCTCCACTTATTCCACTTTCGGCCATCTTGCCCGCACCGTTAAATCATTAAATCAGGAAGTTGATGTACATACGATTGCTGGCGTGACTTCATTTAACTCTGCTGCTGCACAGTTACAGACACCGCTAGCAGATGTCGATGATACCGTTGCCATTATCCCTGCCGGTTATGGTATTAAACTCATTAAAGACATGCTACAACAGTTTGATACGCTGATTCTGTTAAAAGTTAAACCTCTGCTCGATGATATTATCGAAC
>JALTLP010000354.1 GCA_027001895.1 Chromatiales bacterium
GGATCAAACAACATGCCTGTTGATCCGGGCATAGGTTTAAATTCTACACTTGTATCTTTTTCCCATGCCTTGAAAAGTTTTTTATCCGATATTTGTTCTTCTACCGGCAGGATCAGTATTTCTTTGGCTTTGGGTTTCAGTTTTGTAATATCAATATTACTGATATCTGCTTCTGTTTGTGGCCAATAACGCATGCCTCCGGCTTCGAGTATTGTTTCGGTATCATTCTTATCCTGTAGTTCGCCGGTCATTTGTAGTAATTTAATTTCACGAATATACTTTTTGCCACTGTTGTGAGCAGCCCAGGAAATTAAGAAGTCAGTTTTTTGCCTGGATGCAGCGACCGCGGCGAGTGTTGCGCCCATACGAAAGCCAAACAAAGCTTGCTGAGTGCAACCAGTGAGTTTGCTCAGTTCTTCTCTTGCCTGCTGGATACTTGTAAGCCAGCTTTCCACCCGCTTATCGTTTTCTTCTGCACCACATGAATCACCCGTACCGTGGTAGTCAAAGCGTATAACCGGGAAACCCGATAATGCAAAATAGTCTGCCACATAGCGTAATGCACGATAGGAATTCATATATTCAACTGCAAGAGGCGGGCAGATAACCACACCTGTGTTGAGTAAGGATGTTGAATTATTTTTGGGGAGATGCAGCCAGCCCAGCAAAGATTTGTCTTTATCACCAAAGTAAAATGCTGTTCGCTTAACATCTGCAGGTGTGTAACTTATGTTGCTTGTGTCTGGCATCATGGCTGTTAACTGCTGCTAACCTTAATTTTTACTTCTTCATCCAGATTAATTGCACTGATGTAGCCTTTAAATTTGTTAAGCTTGTTATCGGTTTTTTTCAGGATAATTGTTTTTGTTGTCCCTGGAAGCAAGTGGAAAAAATTGTCTGTTGCAAGGTAGCCTTTTACATCAATATTGGCAGCATAAATAAAGCGGTTGCTGGTTAATTCCAGTTGATACGTTTCAGTATCAAGTTCGGTAGCATTTGCCTGTAGCTCGCTGGTAGGATCAATAAAAGGAATTTCCCTATTAGGAAAATAAAAAGCTTCGCTAATGGTATTGTTGCTGGATGATTTTAAAATAACCGCAACGACAGAGTGTTTGGCTGGGCCAAAGCGATAACTGTAAGTAATATCATAAAAGCTTTTTAATAATTCGTCTGAATTAAAACTGACAGTACTGTTTTTAGTGACG
This sequence comes from Chromatiales bacterium, assembly GCA_027001895.1. Classification (GTDB taxonomy): domain Bacteria; phylum Pseudomonadota; class Gammaproteobacteria; order UBA6429; family Thiohalophilaceae; genus SZUA-37. Next base: position 1,206 of record JALTLP010000354.1, read on the forward strand.
GTTAATTTTGTCGTTTCAGAAGCAAGCAGGGTACTGTGCTTGTTGAGTACCTGTAGTTCAAGCGTGCCGTTAAAATCATCGGTTGTTTCATTGTTTACATGGATATCCAGACCATTTAACGTTTCATTTGTTATTGCAACATTAACCGGTTGCCAGTTGCGTCTTAAATAATAGTAACAGGCCTTGGGTAAACCACAATTGTCTATAATACCCCAGCCAGCACCGGCAACAATGTCTTTTAAGAACCATACCAGCCCACCTGCACACTGGCTGTTTGCACTTCGCCATTCAGAAAAAACCTGCGACATCATTTCGCCGCTGGCAACTTCGCTTAAAGCAAGGTATTGCTCTGTGTCGAAACAACGCATCTTGTGTACATCGATTCCAAACAGTGTGGCTGTATAGTGGTCTCGAACATCTTCAAAATCCCAACCTGTTCCACTGTCTCTTGGTACACCCTGTTTCCACTTTTGGTGGTGGCTTACCGGTAGTTGGCCGTCCAGAATCGCATTACGCGTTTTGCTGACAGGTATATTGGAAAACCCGAGGCACTCGGATGTGAACTTAACATCGTGTTGGCGGAGTTCTGCTATTGGTCGAAGATAGGCGCCCACCCCGTAGTAGTGAGTTAATTGTGTACGTGTATGAAACGGTAATACATTGCCATGTGGAGTTGAATAAATATAAGGAATAGCCGGATGCCTTTTTTTGCACTGCTTTGCGATGATGTCACTAAACAGTGGGCTACGCCACTGGTCGTTTTGCAGACCCAGCATGGCAGCCTGCTGTTCAATTTCGCTGTTACCACAGAACGCACTCACACTGACATGCTGGCCAAGCCTGTTAACAACTTGCTGAACTTCGAGTTCTACGTTTTTTACAAAGCTTTCATCGTCAGCCGGGTAGTCCATATTGGCAAACATAAAATCCTGCCACACCATGATGCCCAGCTTGCTACATAAATTATAGAACTCCTGTTGTTCATAAACCATCGTGCCGCCAATACGAATCATGTTGCAACCGGCATCACGCATTAAGGTAAGTGTATGTTCGAGGGACTCTGTGTCTGATGTTAGCGAAACAATATCGTTCGTAGTCCAGCATGCGCCACGACAGAAGATGGGCTGGTTATTTACAATAAACTGATAATTATTATTGCTTGTATCGAGTGTTATGTCTTTAAAACCAACATCATTGAGTTTATGCCTGGTTTCTTGTCCGTTTGCAGTAATTATTAATGTTGCTGAATATAATGTCGGTGTTCCATGTGTATGAGGCCACCAGGATTTGATCTTTTCAATTTGCAACTCGCCGTTTAATTTAAAGGTG
>JALTLP010000355.1 GCA_027001895.1 Chromatiales bacterium
ATGTTTGTGGTGCGGCATAATTTAAGCGGTGCGGCGCATTTTATTGCCCAGCATGTCTCACCCCATATCAGCGTTATTAATGCCGGTGACGGCCAGCATGCACACCCGACCCAGGCAATGCTCGATATGTTTACGATTCGCCGCCATAAGCAGGACTTTACAAAACTACGTGTTGCGATTGTTGGCGACATTATGCATTCACGGGTTGCGCGTTCACAAATCCATGCATTAAATACCCTCGGTGTGCCGGAGATACGGGCGATAGCACCGAACACATTAATTCCACCGGGCACCGAGTCACTTGGTATACATGTTTATCATGACATGGAGCAAGGCCTTAAAGACGTTGATGTTGTCATAATGCTGCGCCTGCAACGCGAACGCATGACCGGTGCTTTGTTACCAAGTGAACATGAATATTTTCATACTTATGGTTTAACCACAGAAAAATTAAAACTGGCCGCACCCGATGCTATCGTGATGCACCCCGGACCGATTAACCGTGGCGTAGAAATTGAATCCGCTGTTGCCGATGGGCCACAGTCCGTTATTTTAGAACAGGTCACCAATGGTATCGCCATTCGTATGGCGGTGATGTCATTAACACTCGGCCGTCAGCCTTCTGCAGAAGCAACAGAAGGAGCGGCATCATGAATATTTTAATTCAACATGGCCATGTGATTGACCCGCAGAACAATATTGACGCGCTGAACGATGTTTATATCGCCAATGGAAAAATAATCAGTATTGGCAACAAGCCGGATGGCTTTAAAGCCGAACAAACGATTAATGCTAAAGATCAGATAGTAATGCCGGGCATTGTGGACTTATGTGTTCGCCTGCGTGAACCCGGCCTGGAATACAAGGGCACCATTGCATCGGAAACCAATGCAGCGGCTGCAAGTGGTATTACCACGGTTTGTATTCCACCGGATACCCGACCGTGCATCGATACCACCGCGGTTGCCGAACTTATCCATCAGCGCGCAAACGAAATTGCCCGCTGCCATGTAGTGACTCAGGCAGCTTTAACGGTTGGCTTGCAGGGTGAGCACTTAAGTGAAATGGCGGTATTAAAAAAGCAGGCCAACAGTGTCGGGGTCAGTAATGCCTTAAAGCCGCTTAAGAATATTCTGGTAATGCGCCGTGCGATGGAATATGCAGCCAGTTGTGACATGACTATTTTCCTGCATGCCGAAGACGTAGGCCTGGCCAATAACGGCTGTGCTCATGAAGGCGCAGTCTCAACCCGCCTGGGTTTACCCGCTATACCTGAGTCAGCCGAAACCGCTGCGGTATCACGTGACTTAATGTTAATAGAGCAAACCGGTGTGCGTGCACACTTCTCGCATATTTCATCGGCGAATGCGCTGCAAATGATAGCGCAGGCAAAACAACAGGGCTTGCCTGTTACGGTTGATAGCAGTATTCATCATTTTCACTTAACGGATATGGATATTGGTTTTTTTGACAGTAACTGTCATGTTATTCCGCCGTTAAGAAGTCAGCGTGACAAAGACGGACTGCGTGCGGGTTTAAAACAAAATAATCTCGACGCTATTTGCAGCGACCATCAACCGCATTGCGCCGATGCCAAGCTGGCACCGTTTAGCGCCACCGAGCCAGGTATCAGTGGTCTGGAAACCTTGTTGCCTTTAAGTTTACGTCTGGTTAACGAAAAAGTTTTAGACATGAACAGCATGGTTAAAAAATTAACCCTTGAGCCAGCAAAAATACTGGGCATTAATGCCGGGACACTCAGCATTAACAGTCCGGCAGATATTTGTATCTTTAACCCGAAAACCAGCTGGACGGTTAAGCCGCAACAATTTGTCAGCGCCGGGCATAACTCACCGTTTGTTGACTGGGAACTGCAAGGCAAGGTCAGCCATACTTTGCTTGATGGCAATATTGTTTATCAGGCAACTTAAAAAGATTTTAGAAGATGACAAACAAACCACACCGCGACACCATTAACGTAGAGCTGGCAGAAATTGCTTCGCAGCAGGATTATCCCGGCGATCAGTATATTTTAAGCGTACATGCGCCCAATATTGCCTACGAAGCAAAGCCAGGCAGTTTTGTGCATGTGCAATGTGCACCAGGCTTACTAATGCGGCGGCCTATTTCTATTATGCGTACCGATCCTAAAACAGGCATGGTCGATTTGCTTTATAAAGCCGTGGGTGAAGGTACCCGGCAACTGGCCATGCGCAAGCAAGGTGAAGTGCTCGATATAATGGGGCCTATTGGTAAACCGTTTGAATTACATAAACAGTATAAGCGGCCATTATTAATTGGTGGTGGCGTGGGGATGCCGCCGATGATTTTTATTGCAGAAGCAATTAAAAAACAACGGGCGCATTATCAGCCGTTTATGATTTTAGGTTCAGAAGTGCCGTTTCCATTTTCGGCGCAGCCTTCACAATTTATGATTCCCGGCCTGCCCGACGATGTGACTGCCACCATGCCGTTAATGGAAGACTGGAATATTCCATGTCGGTTGGCGAGTCTGCAAGGCTATCCCGGTGTATTCGACGGTTATGTCACCGACCTTGCCAGAAAATGGTTAGCCGCACTTGATAAAGAACAGTTAGCCGAGGTCGAAATTTTTTCCTGCGGGCCGCACCCGATGTTGCAGGCGGTTGCAGCATTGGCCGAAGAATTTAATCTGCCTTGTCAGGTATCGCTCGAAGAATTTATGGCCTGTGCAGTCGGCGGTTGTGCCGGTTGTGTAGTTGAAGTGCAAACCGAACAGGGCCCGGCGATGAAACGGGTGTGTGTCGATGGCCCGGTTTTTGATGCACAGCAGGTTTTTTAGTTTTTATTCTTTAAAATATCCCATAAAAAAAGGCTTGCCAGTGGCAAGCCTTTTTAACAGAAGCATCAACAAAAATTATTTAATTTTTGCTTCCTTATATTCAACATATTTACGCACAACAGGATCGTACTTCTTGATAACCATTTTGTCTGGCATGGTTTTCTTGTTCTTTGTTGTTGTGTAGAAATGGCCTGTGTTGGCAGACGACACCAGTTTAATTTTATCACGCATGGTTTGTATTCCTTCTTAGAATTTTTCGCCGCGGCTACGCATGTCAGCGAGTACAGTATCGATGCCTTTCTTGTCGATAATACGCATGCCTTTTGAGCTTAAGCGTAAACGAACAAAACGGTTTTCAGACTCCACCCAAAAGCGGTGAACCTGTAAATTCGGTAAAAAACGGCGACGGGTTTTGTTGTGCGCGTGGGAAACATTGTTTCCTGACATAGGGCGTTTACCCGTTACTTGGCATACTTTTGCCATAATCTTGCTCCAAATCGTTAAATTTCCGCTGTTTGCTAATAACAGCGTCAAAAAGAGCGCGCATTTTAAGGAAATCAGGCCGCTGTGACAAGGTTTATTCGTCCAAAAAGCTGAAATATCTCTGCTGTCGGCGTTAAATTCAGTTAAATGATTGTTTTTTGTTAATTTGACGCCGACAGCAGAACGGATAATTATCTTCGGCGGGTATTGCGTGGTTTTATTTTAGGTATACACAATAAAGCGGCTCTGGTTCACGGTTTGAACCAGGTCGCTATCGATTTATGTTTATCTGTAGTAGAGTTTTCAGTGTAGCTCAGGCTACATCAATTCTAATTGGAAATTAATTTATACGGAGATTATAAAATGAAAAAAGTTATATTTACGATGATTGTCGCCAGCCTTGCGTTATCTAGCAGTCTGGTTTCGGCTGCGGATTCAGGCAACCGTAATGGTGCTTCATCGCGTATTGTACGTGCAGCGGCTGCCCATCCGAATGCTGTTCAGAAAGGTGCAAGTAGCGTTGCTGCCCATCCTGCTGCTCAGGCTCGAATGGATGCTGTTATGGCTGCCAGGCCTAAAGCGAATGCGTTGATGCTTGATGTACAAAAAGCAGGTGGATATACCCCCGGTAATTAACGGGGTTGTCGGTGTGGTTAAAAACCACACCGACTTATCTATTGACAGATGCGGGAGCCGGGTTTAGATAAGTTATTGATTTATATCTATAGATAATAGTTTGGCTCCGACATCGATGATTGGCATCCAAACAATCACAAAAGCCCTCGTTCGGTAAACGACACCGAATAGCCATCACCCACAATTATATGGTCGAGTACCCGGATTTCGACGGTAGCCAGTGCTTTGCGCAGTTGTTGGGTTATCTGTTTATCGGCCATACTGGGTTCGGCAATTCCCGAAGGATGGTTATGCGCAAAAATCACCGCAGCCGCATTATAGGAAAGCGCCTGCTTAACCACTTCACGCGGGTAAACACTGGCACCGGCAAGCGTGCCTTTAAATAACTCACAATACTGAATAATGCGGTTGCGGGTATCGAGATAGATACAGGCAAAGACCTCGTGCGGGTAGTCGCGCATTTTGGCCTGAAAGTAATCCCGGGTGGCTTCCGGGCTGGTGAGTGAATCACCGCGTTGCAGGGTTTCAAGCAAGTGGCGTTGGCTGAGTTCCAGCACGGCTTGCAGTTGGGCATATTTTGCCTCGCCCAGCCCTAAGTGCCGGCAAAAGTCTTTTTTGCTGGCGGTAAGCAGGTTACGCAGCCCACCAAAGTTACGGATTAATTCACGGGCTAAATCGACGGCGGTTTTACCTTTTATTCCGGTGCGTAAAAATATGGCGAGCAATTCAGCATCGGAGAGCGACTTTGCGCCCTGAGAAAGTAATTTTTCGCGTGGGCGTTCAAGTGCAGGCCAGTCTGTAATGGGCATTTTGGATCTCCTTATCCAAACGCCTTGAGTACCACAATTACTGCGTTTAAAACTGACTCATAATGCTCATTTACTAAAATGTAAACTCCGCTTATCCGTAAGTTTTAGCCTTGTACTTGTAGCTCTCAAGACGTTTATACTTTGAACTAGTATTTTTGTCTTATATTTAATAGAGAATATACGTAAAAATGTGGATATTTCACAGCGAAAAGGTAATTCTTTGTTAGAATTAATCACTTATGAAGCGATTAGCGAACAAACGGGTTTTATTAGGGGTCACTGGTAGCATTGCAGCGTATAAAGCCGGTGAAATAATTCGCCGCCTGCGCGAGCAAAATGCTGATGTCAGGGTGGTGATGACTCAGGGCGCGACCGAGTTTGTCACTCCGCTTACCTTCCAGGCTTTGTCCGGCAATCCGGTTCACCAACACCTTTTAGATAATGATGCCGAAGCGGCGATGGGCCATATCGAACTGGCTCGCTGGGCCGATGTTATTTTAGTCGCCCCGGCCAGCGCTGACTTTATCAGTCGCTTATGCCTTGGGCGGGCCAACGATTTGCTCGGTGCACTATGTCTGGCGAGTAATGTGCCACTGGCACTGGCCCCGGCAATGAACCAGCAAATGTGGAAAGATCCTGCCACCCAGACCAATGTACAAACTTTACGCAGTCGCGGTGTTTTATTATTTGGCCCGGACAGTGGCGAGCAGGCCTGTGGCGATGTCGGTGAAGGGCGACTGCTAGCGCCACATATATTAATAGAGTCACTGAGTGAAGTATTTAAAACCGGCAGTTTAAGTGGTCGTACGGTACTGGTAACAGCGGGCCCAACCCAGGAAGCCATCGATCCGGTACGTTTTTTGTCTAATCATAGCTCGGGCAAAATGGGTTATGCTGTTGCAACCGCGGCAATGGAAGCCGGTGCTGAGGTGATATTAATAAGTGGCCCGGTGGACAACAGCTTAAGCGTAGCGCATAACATTAAAACCATTCACGTCACTAGCGCCGAACAAATGATGCAACAAGCCCAGGCCTTTGCACAAAAGGCCGATATCTTTATTGCCGCGGCTGCGGTTGCGGACTATCGGCCGGTTGCCGAGCACAATGAAAAAATTAAAAAGTCTGCACAAACCATGATGCTGCAACTGCAACGTAACCCGGATATTCTGGCGACAATTAAACGGGAGAATCCATGGCTATATGCAGTGGGGTTTGCCGCCGAGACCGAACAACTTGAGCAACATGCACGCGGCAAGTTGCAGGATAAAGGCGTGGATATGATTGCGGCAAACTGGGTAGGCAAAGCCGCAGCAGAAACCAATGGCACCTTTGGCAGTGACAACAATGCACTTAAATTATTCTGGCAAGGTGGCGAACTGGAGTTAGGGGTAATGAGTAAAACCCGTCTGGCAAGGGAGCTGGTGGGAATGATTGCGGCACAGTTTGATAATGCCATTGAGTCAGGTAGACTCAAACCCGAACAGCGCAATATTGAAAACATTGTTCAATTTAAGAGCAGTAGCAAAGATAATAAATAAACGCTACCTGTTTTAAGTGGCCGTTTGTCGTTTATGCCGCTTAAAAATAATAAAGGATTGGGGTTCATGCAAAAAATACAACTAAAAATTTTAGACTCGCGGCTGGGTAAAGAAATTGAAATGCCCACCTATGCAACCGGTGGTTCAGCAGGTATCGACTTACGAGCCTGTATTGACGAACCGTTAACCGTTGCGCCGGGAGAAACGCATTTAATACCCACCGGCATGGCCATCCATATTGCTGACGAATCACTGGCAGCAATGATTTTACCGCGTTCAGGTTTAGGCCATAAGCACGGTATCGTGCTGGGCAATCTGGTGGGTTTAATCGACTCGGATTATCAGGGGCAGTTATTTGTATCCTGCTGGAACCGGGGCAATGACAGTTTTACGATTAATGTGGGTGAGCGTATTGCTCAAATGGTACTTGTGCCGGTGGTGCAGGCACAGTTTGATATCGTCAGTGAGTTTACCGAAAGTGAACGTGCCGCGGGTGGTTTTGGTCATACTGGCCGGACATAATTTTGAAGGAACAGGTTAAATAAAAAATATGGCAAAGCAGGATAAACCTTTACGTACTTCTAAAAAACGTAAAAAAAGCGGTATTAAAAAGGGCGGTTTAACGCTTAATACTATTTCGTTACTTTCTTTTGTTTTATTCAGTGCGACATTTGTGGTGATGTTATACATTATGCGCTGGAGTACCTTGAATATTATTGACAACCAGAGTGAAACGATAGAACGAAGTACTGCCGACCAGTTTGCTAGTCGGCTCGGCCTTGCAATTGGAACCTACACAAAAGGCCTGGCGGTTATCGCAAAAGATCCACTGACCCGTGAAATTATTTTATCCGGCGACCCGCAAAAAATCAGCTCACGTCAGCGTCAGCTGGTAAAACTTTTTCCACAGGCACTGAGACTGCGTTTTTTAAAAGAAGGGAGCTTACGGCCAACACAACGTACAAAACCACATATCGGTTTTGCCTGTGTCGATATGTTTAACCGTTCACGCACAACCAAAAGGCCGCCCGGTGTAGAAACGCATGTATTTGGTACTGCTCAACAGCATGTTGACTTTGTTCACCCTGTATTAAATTCTGCAGGTACAAGTGTGATTGGCCATGTTCAGCTGGTGGTAAATGTCAGTATGATCAAGCAATGGTTAAAACTGAGCAACCAGATAGATTATGTTGAATTGTTTCAGCAGGCTGGGCCGGGTCTGAAGTCTTTAATAATTGGCAAGGCAGGGGATGCTCAACTGCGACTTAACAATACACCTCGCAAGTATTCATTAGAAGGCACACAATGGGAAGTCCGAATCTGGCCGGGTGTCAGCATCAATACCCAATATGATCGGCTGCTAACCTATAGCCTGTTAATTATTGGTGTCGCTATTTTTGCCGTGATTATTTATTTGTCCTGGCGTTCATTAAGCCGTGCACTGGAAGCCGATATCGAAAACCTGATTGGGCTGGTTGTCAGTACCCTGCGTGGTGAAACCAGGTTCCAGTATAAAATGGAAATGAAAGAGTTTAAAGAAGCGGCGAAGCATATTAGTTCGGTATTAAGCAGTCAGACCCCTGATCGTGAAAGAGACAGTGACCCGTCAAGCGTTAGTATGCCAGGCGGTGATATGGATATTGATGATGTTTCGATGTTTGATACACAGACGTCAATGCAGGTTGAAGAACTCGATGAAAGCGCAATGTCCCAGTTAAGCCAGCAAAACATGGCAAACCAAAGTGCCAGCCAGGGGCAAGCTGCGCCGAGTAAACAAAGTATACAGCAGTCCATAAAGGAAACGGCAGAGGCTTCAACAAATAAACAACTACCACCGCTACCGCCTGCCGAAATCTTTAAAGCTTATGATATTCGTGGCGTTGTTGGTCGGACATTAACGGCCAGCTATGCCGAACTTATCGGCAAGGCTCTGGGTAGCGAAGCACTAACGCGTGGTGCAAGCAGCATCGCCTTTGGTCGTGATGGCCGCTTATCCGGCCCTGAGTTAGGCCAGGCCCTGGTAAAAGGTATTTTATCAACCGGCATCGACGTGATCGATGTGGGCATGGTTCCTACCCCGGTGCTGTACTTTGCTGCACAGGAACAAACGAATGGCTCGGGTGTGATGTTAACCGGCAGCCATAACCCGCCGGACTACAACGGTTTTAAAATGGTATTAGCCGGTGAAACACTGGCAGAAGACAGTATCCAGCGTTTAAGAAAACGTATAGAACTCAACGACTTTGCAAGTGGAACCGGCAAATATTCAACGATACCCTTAGTGGATAAATACATTAGCAGGATTACATCCGACGTTAAGATGAAGCGGCCATTAAAAATTGTCGTGGATTGTGGCAATGGTGTTGCCGGTGGTGTTGCGCCGCGCTTATATAAAGCCATGGGCTGTGAAGTTATTGAGTTGTACTGCGATATTGATGGCAAGTTTCCAAATCATCACCCCGACCCAAGCCAACCTAAAAATCTGGTTGATTTAATCGAAGCGGTAAAAGTACATAAAGCAGATTTAGGGCTTGCCTTTGATGGTGACGGTGATCGTTTAGGTGTTATCAGCCCGGACGGCAATGTAATCTGGCCGGATAGATTACTTATGTTGTTTGCTGAAGACGTACTTAATCGTAACCAGGGTGCACAAATTATTTTTGACATTAAGTGCACCAGTAACCTGACAAAAGTAATCTGGGAAAAAGGCGGTGAACCATTGATGTGGAAAACCGGGCATTCACTTATAAAAGCAAAAATGAAACAGTCCGGTGCCTTGCTTGCCGGTGAAATGAGTGGTCATATCTTCTTTAAAGAACGCTGGTTCGGTTTTGATGACGGGATTTACAGTGGCGCTCGTTTACTGGAAATTTTGGCCAGTGATGTACGTCAACCACGGGTTGTGTTTGCCAGCTTGCCCGACTCGGTGAATACCCCTGAACTCCAGATACAAATGCGTGAAGGTGCACATCACGCCTTTATAGAAAAGCTGCTCGACAATGCCGACTTTGGTGAAGCCAATATTACTATGATAGACGGTATACGTGCCGACTACGCCGATGGTTGGGGGCTGGTGCGTGCTTCGAATACAACGCCCTGTTTAGTGTTACGTTTTGAAGGCCAGACTAAAGAGGCCATGGAAAAAGTACAGGCCAGGTTTAAACAGGTTTTGCATAATATTGACGAGACGTTGGTATTACCTTTTTAAGGTGTTATGGTTAGCTGTTAGGTATAAGTTGTCATTGCGCACTTAAGGGACATAAAAGTTACGTGGCAATCTTGTTGTAAATTAAAAAAACAGATTGCTTCGTCGTTTCACTCCTCGCAACGACAAGAATGGTCATTGCGAGTTCACGAAGTGAGCGTGGCAATCTTGTTTTTTTGTTCAAAAGTATTTCGCCTCGCGCTATAGCGCTTTAGGCGAGTGACTTTCTTTATGTGAGTAAAGAAAGTCACCAAAGAAAGCACACCGGTACGGTTTATAAACATAGGTAACACATTAGTCCAGGAACATAGGTAACAGATCTTGTAACCTTGAGGCACCGAGAACAAAGGAGGTGCCTATGCCCTGGAAAAAGGTGAACGCTATGCAAC
>JALTLP010000356.1 GCA_027001895.1 Chromatiales bacterium
GACAGTAGCCGTGCTCATGTGTTTGCCGGTGTTCAGCTGGCTGATGGGTTGCCTGTGCTGGAAGTGCTGGTTAAAAAATTAACCGATAAGGGTTATGCCGTACTCAGTATGAGTAATAATGAAATGGCCAAGCTGCATGTTCGCCATATGGTGGGTGGCCATGCAAATAAAATAGAAAACGAGGTGCTCTATCGGTTTGAGTTTCCTGAGCGTCCTGGTGCCTTGCTGGATTTTCTGGCGCATATTGGTAAACGCTGGAATATCAGTTTATTCCATTACCGAAATCATGGTGCCGCTTTTGGTCGGGTGCTTGTTGGTTTGCAAGTGCCGACTAATGAGCGCAGAGACGTTAGAGTGTTTTTAGATGAGTTAGGTTATAGCTGGTGGGATGAAAGTAATAATGAAGCTTATAAAATGTTTCTCGGGCCAGCAGCAGGGGATTCGTAGAATAAAATATTTAACCTGAATTAAAGTTTTTTTCAGGGTCTTGCTTTGATTTGTAGGTGTTATTTTTTTGCTTGTTTTGCCGTTCTATATAGTTACTACTGAATTGATTTAAAAGAAAGCTAAAGCAGAAATTGCAGGTGCGAATAAATTCGCACCTATAGTAACAAGTGCGATTAAGATTTCTCGTCTTTTTTCTCAAAATATTTTTTTATGCCATTTAATGTTTTGCGCATTTCGGTAATGTGTGGAAATGTAGCGTATGCACGCAGTCCGTCTTTCATCGTCATTAGTGGATCACCCATATAAGCTCCCCTGTCCTTTATGCTGTTTCTTACGGTGCTGGCACCACCAACCAGAACATCATCGCATATAGTGATATGCCCGTTTATTGACGAGCGCCCGCCAAATGAACAGCGGTTACCAATGGTGGTAGAACCGGCGGTAATAAATCCGGCGGTAATAAAACACTGTTCACCAATAATCGTATTGTGTGCCAGGTGACAATGGTTATCTATTTTTGTATGGCGCCCGATATGCGTGTTATCAAATGTGCCGCGATCAATATTTACGCCGGCACCAATGTGTACATAATCCTCGAGAATAACCTGTCCATAGTGTGGAACTCGATGATGGTTTCCCTGTTCATCTGTAGCATAACCATAGCCTTCTGTGCCTATAGAAGTTTGTGGCTGTATCTCACAATGGTGTCCAATTTCTGTATGGTGTGCAATAAATACCATTGGGTGGATATGACAGTTATTACCAAGCCGTGAGGCTGATTCTATAACTGACTGTGCACCAATAAAGCAGTTATCACCAATTACAACATCGTCATAAATGACTACGTTTGGGCCAACTAGCGTATCTTTTCCAATGCTTGCAGTAGCGGCTATATTTGCAGTGGGGTGTATTTTGCTGTCTCCTAGCTGCATCCGGTTATCGATGATGGCAAAAAATGTCTGGTTAATTAATGACATCGCCATTTTGGGATTTGCAGTGGATAAAAAAGTAATGTTTTTATTCAGTTCCTGGTGGTTTATTTTATCGATATTTTTTGTTGCAATAATCGCAATAGCAATTGAATATTCACAGACCCCGGGAATTAATTTATTGTCAGTGATATAAACAATACTGTTAGATAAAGGGTTTTCAACTGAACTGGGCAGCTCAGCCTGTTTTGTTATATCGCCGGCAACCAAGGTAAATGTATCAGGCCATTTTTCAAGTATCTGGTGAGCAGTTACAGGCATTAAGAACCCTTTTAGGTTGTTGGTGTTGTTTTTTATCTTAACATGTCTGTTAAGAACTCATAAAGTTAAAAAAATGAGTGATTTTATAAATAGATATAAACAGCAATACATATTTAATAAAGAGAAGGTTCTCCTTTGGGGCGAACTTTAAATCGTTTGTAAGTCCATTGATACTGGTGAGGGGTTTCACGTATAAGTCTTTCTACATCCAGATTCATTTGTGCCGTTGCTGGTTCAAGCTCCATTGTTGCCAGATCTTTGCTGGCTTCACGAAATATTAATTTAAAACCGCTGCTATCCGGCAGGCGTTGTGCATAGACATATATAACAACAGCATTGGTTTTTTTTGCCAGTTTTGGGAGTAACGTCATGGTATAGCAGGCATGGCCAAAAAAAGGTACAAATAGTCCGTTATCATAAGGGGATTGATCCGGTAGTATTGCAACCAGCTCCTTTTTCTTTAAGGCTTTGCTCATTGCCCGTATGCCGTTTATATCTGTGGCAATTAGGTTGGCACCAGTACGCTGCCGGGCATGTTTAATTAATTTGTCAGCCTTTGGGTCTTTTTGAGGGGCATACATTGATGTCATGGGGTAGTGTTTTGCACAATACAGCCCGACCATTTCCCATGAGCCATAATGAGGGCATGCCATCAGTACGCCTCGGCCCTGCTCCTGAGCCTGCTTAATTAAGTGTTCGCCCTCGCTTTCTTTTACCAGCGCCAGCGTTTTTTTCTCGTTTAGCTGCCATACCTTACCGGCTTCTAAAATAACTTTTCCTGTTTCATTAAGAATTTGTTTTACCAGTCTGGTTTGTTG
>JALTLP010000357.1 GCA_027001895.1 Chromatiales bacterium
GGCGTGGCAATCTTGCTGTCACAAAAAATAGATTGCTTCGTCGTTTCACTCCTCGCAACGACAAAAAGAATCATTGCAAGCGCATGTGGCAAGATGCTTTTCTATGTTTGTCGTTGCGAGCTCACGCAGTGAGCGTGGCAATCTTGCTGTCACAAAAAATAGATTGCTTCGTCGTTTCATGCCTCGGAATGATAAGCAAAGAAGAGTACCTCGCCTGCAGGCGAGAGAGCCTGCCTATCAAACTGTTAATCAATCTTAAACTGACTAACCAATTGTTGCAGCTCTGCAGATAACTGACTGAGTTCCTGACTGGATGCGGTTGTTTGCTGGGATGCTGAAGTGGTTTTTTCTGAAATGTCGCGGATTGTTTCAATGTTGCGGTTAATCTCATCGGTTACGGCGCTTTGTTCTTCGGCAGCACTGGCAATGGTTGTATTCATATCGGTAATCTGACGAATGGACTCGGTGATGGTTGCCAGTGCCTGGCCGGCACTGGCGGCACTTTCTACGCTGGATTGAGTTTGTTGCTTACTGCTTTCCATTTCATTCACGGCTTGTTGCATTTCGGTTTGCAGCTCGGAAATCATTGATTCAATTTCACCGGCTGAATCCTGAGTACGGCTTGCAAGTGAGCGAACTTCATCGGCTACGACGGCAAAGCCGCGGCCTTGTTCTCCTGCGCGTGCTGCTTCTATTGCTGCGTTGAGTGCTAGTAAATTAGTTTGTTCGGCAATGCCTTTAATAACATCCATTACCGCCCCGATACGTTCACTTTTGGAATCAAGTGATTCAATCACTTCGGCTATACGTACATTTTGTTGTGCAAGGGAATCAATGGTGTTTATGGTTGCTTCTACAACCCGACGGCCATTGGTTGCATGCTCATCAGCCGATTCAGCCGCGTTTGCTGCCTGACTGGCATTGTGCGCAACTTCCTGTACGGTTGCTGTCATTTCATTGATGGCAGTTGCTACCTGATCTATTTCCTGAAATTGCTGATTAATGCCACTTGATGTTTCTTCGGTGATTAACGACAGTTCTTCCGACGCATTGTTAAGCATTGTAGTGGACGAAGATACTTTTTTCATGCTGCGCCTGAAAGTATCCAGCATGCTGTTGGTAATTTTTGCAATACTACCGAGTTCGTAGGTTGAACTGACGGGCAGGGTTTTAGTGAGGTCAGAATCATGTTCAACTTCCTGTATGGTTTTATTCAGTTCCTGTAATGGTTTGACCAAGCGTAGTGAAAAAGTAATACCGATAAAAATTGCAATGCTGACCATAATGGCAACCACGACCAGTGAGGTTAACAATAATGTTTGGTGTAAGGCCTTGTTTGCTGCAAAGGCTTCATCGGTGGTTATTTCACTTAAAATTCCCCAGTTTAAACCAAAGGCATTAATCGGTGCATAGGCAATAAGGCTTGGCTGTTTAAAGATGTTTTGTTCTGTTATAACATCTGACTTTCCCTTTAATGCAAGTTCTGCGGCTTTACCGCTTACAGGTAGCAGTCCTGTATTGGTGTTTTGCTTTTGAATGAGGGTGATACTTTCTTTATCAATTCCTGTCTGGTTTAATTTGCTAAAGAAGTCTTTTTTATTTTCACTGATGCCGCGCAGCTTGGTATAGGTGGTTTTATCCGGGCCAATGACAATAATGTCTCCACTTGTTCCAAGACCAATACTCTTCCACTGATTGTTACTGGAGACAATATTGTTAAGCGTAGCCGGATTAATTTTGACTATCATGGCTCCCAGTATTTCGAAAGCATCTTCTTCTTCCAGATCCTGTATGGGAGAAATAACAAAAGCCTCTTGTTGGTTAAAGTCACCGAGGTGTTTGTGAAAATTTGTCATCATCGAAAAAGCCGAGTCTTCGGCTTTCATTGCTTTTTGAAATGCCTGGCCCAGGTCGGTATTTTTAAACGGGCCGGTAAGCAGATTGGTTGCAAATTCAATATTTTTATGGGTGCTGTAAACGACATAACCTTTGGCATCAACCAGAAACAGATCTGCTGCTCCCAGTTTTTTATAAAAACCAAACAGGGTGTCGTAGTTTTCGTTATGTTTGCCACCCAGTGCTGATTCATTATCCGGGTCACGCAGGTTGTATTTTTCACCAAAGGGGCTTTCATTTAACATGATAAAGGCAAATTGCTGGAACACACTAAGGTCATCCAGTTGAGCAACAAAGTCTTCTGCGTTTGTAAATTCAGCGTTATTATATTTTTTAAATTCATCGGCAAAGCTGGTTTTGTAAAATTTGATTAACTCAGCTCGGGTATCGGCAATACCATCTGCTGCCTGGGCTTTGTCATTCTGAAAAGCTGTGCTGAGTCCCTGTACAGCCGAAACAGTGCCAGAGTCTACCGAGTAATCCAGTATCTGTTTTTTCAGATTATTCAGGTAGTTTTCAACCTGGATTTTTTTAACTTCACGTAAGGAAACCAGGCGTTCATTAACCTGTGATTCAAGAGCATTATGGGCTGCGGATTTAGTCTGGGTGTAAGT
>JALTLP010000358.1 GCA_027001895.1 Chromatiales bacterium
TAAAATAACCGAAGCAATCTCAAACGGGTAAACATAAACCGTGTACATCACACTGCCCAGCTCACGAATATTGCTGTAATCGGCCGCGTGTCTGGCGGGCTCTGCAAATTGTTCTAAACCAAAATGTACTGGCCCAACAACCATCACCAGTAACACTGCCATTAAAACAGCGACTAACAAACCTATTGGTAAATAACGAATAAAGCCAGCTCGTAACTGGGCTATATTAATATCCAGCATCATTACCACAAACAGAAACAGCACCATAACTGCTCCGACGTATACCAAAATAAGACTGATAGCCAGGAATTCTGCTTCCAGTGTTAACCAGATTCCAGCCGACAGGAAAAAAGTCAACACTAATGACAAGGCAGCCTGAACAGGGTTTTTTGCAGTGATAACCATCAACGCACTGCCCAGTGCCAGCGCTGCAAAAACATAAGTTATTATTTGAACTATACCCATTTTAGTTACCGATACTGTGAATCGTTGGAACGTGCGCTGGCAATATCCGATTCGTACTTATCGCCAACAGCAAGTAATTTTTCTTTTGTCATGTATAAGTCGCCACGTACTTCACCATGATATTCATAAATATGTGTTTCGACGATTGAATCAACCGGACAGGATTCTTCGCAATACCCGCAGAAAATACACTTTGATAAATCAATGTCGTAACGGGTGGTACGTCTTGTTCCGTCATCACGTTGCGCAGATTCAATGGTAATCGCCAATGCAGGACAAACCGCCTCGCATAATTTGCAGGCTATACAACGCTCTTCGCCATTGGGATAACGCCGCAACGCATGCAAACCACGAAAACGAGGAGAGATGGGCGCACGTTCATCAGGGTATTGCAAAGTAACCTTACGCGCAAAGAAATAACGCCCGGTTAATCGCAAACCTTTTAATAATTCAATAAGAAATAAACTTTTTATAAAATCTTTCATTGCCGTATTTCCGCCACTCTTAATTCCACCAAGGTGGCAAACCTGCCAATATAAAAATACCAACTACTAAAATCCAGACGATAGTAACCGGGATAAAAACTTTCCAACCAAGTCGCATGATCTGATCATACCTGTAGCGCGGGAAGGTAGCCCTGAACCACAGGAAGAAGAACATGAAAAAACCGGTCTTCAACAGGAACCAAAGCATTCCTGGAACCAGCGAGAACCATGCATCAAGGTCAAACGAAATACCTGCCAGTTTGAAACTGATACCATCAAAAGGTGACAACCAGCCCCCCATAAACATAATGGCAGCAAGGGCTGAAATTAAAATCATGTTGGCATATTCAGCAAGGAAGAACACTGCGAATGCCATACCAGAATATTCCACGTGGAAGCCTGCAACAATTTCAGACTCACCTTCGGCTACGTCAAACGGTGCCCGGTTAGTTTCGGCAACGCCCGATATAAAGTAAACAATAAATAAAGGAAACAATGGTAACCAGAACCAGCTCAGGAAACCCATGCCTGCCTGGGCTTCGACAATGCCTCCAAAGTTCATACTATGAGCGGCCATTAGTACGCCAACCAGTGCAAAACCCATTGCAATTTCATAAGAAACAATTTGTGCAGCAGAACGCATTGCACCTAGCAGTGCATACTTGGAATTTGAAGCCCAGCCCGCAATAATAACGCCATAAACACCAATAGAAGTGACTGCTAGTATATAAAGAAGGGCTGCATCAATATCTGCCAGTATTTTAACTGAATCAAACGGGACAACCGCCCAGGCTGCCAGAGCAGGTGCAAGCGATAATACCGGCGCAATAACAAACAGGAACTTGTTTGCCCCGGTCGGAATAACAATTTCCTTAAACATTAATTTTACAGCATCGGCTATCGGCTGACCCAGCCCCCACATTTTATAACCGAAGAAACCAACAATTGTTGGTCCTTTACGAACCTGCATGGCACCAATAATTTTACGTTCTGCGTAAGTAAAATAGGCAACAGTTAACATCAACGGTACCATGATAATAACAATCTTAATCAGGATCAGAATCACCGCAACCATCGGCTCCGGTAAAAATGTAGTAAAGAATGTGTTTAACCAATCAAACATGTTATTAACTCAATTTTAACTTGCTGTAATTTCCAGACTGCCGTAGCTGTCTGCTAATGCTGCTGTTTCTTTTGTTGCTGCTACCAATAATGCACTGTTTTCAGCAACGCCTTCATCAACAATAACGGGCAGTGTCAGTTCATTGCCATTTTGTTTAATTGTGGCTGAACCACCCTGTTGCAAACCTTTTTGTTTTGCAAGTGAAGGGTTAACAACCAGGTTTGCATTTGCAGCATCACTTGTTGCCTGAAGTGCAGAAGATCGTCGCAGCAGATTATCAACGGAATAAATAGGTAAGAAGCCAATCCGTTCCACACCTGTAATGTTTGCCTCAATACTTTCTGGTGTTGCCCATTTGTATTCAGTTTGTGCAGCAGAAGATGTTTTAGTTTGTAATTCTGTATGCACTTCTTCGATACTGACATAATCGAAACCATCTACTTCAAGTAAATTAGCCAGTACTCGCAGAACCTTCCAGCCCGGCCGGGTTTCACCTTCAGCGTTAACGCTGGCATTAAAATTCTGCCAGGTGCCCTGTGTATTAACAAAACTGCCTGCTGTTTCGGTAAATGTTGTTATGGGTAACAACACATCGGCATAGGCTTTCATCGTTTCTGATGCAAAAGGCGTAAAGCTGATAACAAAATCAGCATCGTTAACGGCTTTTAAAGCGCTGGCAGATGAACCACAATCAAACTCGGGTTCTATATTAAAGAGTAAATAGGCATTCAGTGCTTCAGCCGTCATGCGCGCAGCATCCAGTCCCTCAGTTACAGTTGTTCCAGCCACACCACGATGGGAAACGGCACCAGCAAGCCATGCGCCCGCAGCGTTTGCACCATCCGTCAGTTCACTCAATGTACAGCCGGATAGTTTTGCAACCGCATAACTAAGTGCACGCAAAACGGAAAAATTATTTTGCAGACTGGCCTGAGCGCCAAGGATAACCACCGCGTTGTCAGCTTTTTTCAGAGATGCTGCAATCGCTTTGTGCTCATTACTCACCTTTGCACTTTTAACCAGCTTATCAATACCATCGAGATTATCAGCCTTAGCACCGTCGTCCATTAATGCCTTGGCAACAGCGGCAAGATCTGTCGCCATTTTTGAAGGTGCACTTACGATGTTGGTTTCTAAATTAAAAGTAAAATCATAATCAAGCGGGTTGATTGCCATCATTGTGGCACCCTTACGAAAAGCCTTGCGCAAGCGGTGTGCCGCAATGGGTTGATCTTTTCGAATATATGAACCAACCAGTAAAACAGAATCAGCGTTTTCAAGGTCTGCGATATCCATATTTAACGATGGATATAATGAGGCATTTGCCTGATCGGTAAAATCTGACTGGCGTAAACGGTGATCAATATTATTAACACCCATACCACGAAGTAATTTCTGCATCAGATACATTTCTTCGGTTGTTGCATTCGGGGAAATTAAACCACCCACTTTATCAACGCCGTCTTTTTCGATAACGGTTTTTAAACCTTCCACTGCATAATTTAATGCGGTTTGCCAGTCAACCACTTTCCAGTCACTGCCTTGCTTAATCATGGGTTGTTGCAGGCGATCTTCACTTTGCAAACCAATGTAACTGTAGCGGTCACGATCAGATAACCACATTTCGTTTATAGTTTCGTTTTCTTTTGGTAAGACACGCATTACCGTATTACGGCGCGTTTCAACGATAACATTCGACCCCATACAATCATGTGCAGCGACACTTTCTGACCGAGTGTTTTCCCATGGACGACCATGATAACGATAAGGTTTGGAAGTCAAAGCACCCACCGGGCATAAATCGACAACATTACCTGACATTTCAGAATCAACAGTGCGTGCAACATATGTTGAAATACGGGTATCTTCACCTCGACCGGTTGCGCCAAGCTCCATAATGCCTGCGATTTCCTGACCGAAACGTACGCAACGCGTACAATGAATACAACGTGTCATTTCTGTTGCGATAAGTGGACCAATATCTTTATCGGCAACAACCCGTTTACGTTCTGTATAGCGTGAAGCTGAATTACCAAAACCCATTGCAATATCCTGCAATTCACACTCGCCGCCCTGATCACAAATAGGACAATCGAGTGGATGGTTAACAAGTAAAAACTCCATAACACTTTGTTGTGCTTCCAGTGCTTTTGGCGAACGGGTAAAAACTTTCATACCATCTGTTACCGGTGTTGCACAGGCTGGGAGTGGCTTGGGTGCTTTTTCTACTTCAACCAGACACATGCGACAGTTTGCCGCAACAGATAATTTTTTGTGGTAGCAAAAACGTGGAATAGTGATGCCTGCTTCATCAGCTGCTTCGATAACCATAGAGCCATCTGCAACCTGAAGTGGAATACCATTTATTTCTATATTCGCCATATCGTTGTTTTACCTTACGCTTTACTACCGTACTTACACTTACCGTGATCAATATGATACTGGAACTCGTCACGATAGTGTTTCAGGAAACTTTGCACTGGCATTGCCGCCGCATCACCGAGTGCACAAATAGTTCGACCTGCAATTCGTGTTGCAACATCATCGAGTAAATCCAGATCTTCCTGCTTACCCTGCCCGTGTTCAATACGATGCATAACACGTGATAACCAGCCCGTACCTTCACGGCATGGCGTACACTGGCCACAAGATTCTTCATGGTAAAAATGTGACAGCCTTGCTAATGCACCTACCATGCAAGTTGTTTCATCCATTACGATGACAGAACCGGCACCTAACATGGAACCCGCTTTTGCAATCGAGTCGTAATCCATGTCCATGTCCATCGCAATTTCTGCTGGTAACACAGGAACAGAAGAACCGCCCGGAATCACCGCTTTAAAAGTATGGCCGTCACGAATACCGCCGGCCATTTCCAGTAACTTTGAAAACGGTGTGCCTAAAGGCACTTCAAAGTTGCCCGGATTATTAACATGGCCGGATACACAAAACAGTTTTGTACCACCGTTGTTTGGTTTACCTTTTTCAAGAAACCATTTACCGCCTTTTTCCAGAATAACCGGTACTGAAGCGAGACTTTCAGTATTGTTAATTGTGGTTGGTCGACCATATAAACCAAACCCGGCAGGGAAAGGTGGCTTAAATCGTGGCTGACCTTTCTTGCCTTCAATTGATTCAAGCAGAGCTGTTTCTTCACCACAAATATACGCACCTGCACCCAGGTGGGTATAAAGATCAAAATCTATTCCAGAACCGCCGATATCCGAACCCAGCAAACCCGCTGCGTAGGCTTCTTTAAGTGCGCCTTCAAAACGAGTATACGGTTCCCAGAATTCACCACGAATATAGTTATAACCTTTGGTTGCTCCAATGACATAACCGGCAATGGCCATGCCTTCGATTAACTGATGCGGGTTGTAACGCAAAATATCACGGTCTTTACAGGTACCCGGCTCACCTTCGTCCGAGTTACAAACAATATATTTTTGTCCAGGCGCAGTGCGTGGCATAAAGCTCCATTTCAAACCTGTTGGAAAGCCTGCACCACCCCGACCGCGTAAGGCCGATGTTTTTAATTCTTCAATAATATCTTCGGGGGGCGTTTTTTCTTTTAATATTTTTTGCCAGACAGAATAACCACCCACACTTTTATAATTTTCAAGTGTATGCGGGTCATCTAAATGCAGGGTACGAAAACAGGTTTCGCCAATCAGATTAGCGTTGCTCATAATTTCCTCCCCCGTATGTTTTGTTTTATATAGTTTTGCATTTTACTTTGGTTTTTATTTCAACCGGTTTTTTTTAATCCAGGCTATCTAAAATTTTATCTATTTTTTCTGGTGTTAGCTTCTCATGGTAATGTTCACCGATTTGCATCATCGGCGCATTGACACAGGCACCAAGACATTCCACTTCTTTTAACGAAAACTTACCGTCTTTTGTTATTTCACCAAAACCAATACCCAGCTTGTTTTGCAGGTAGCTGACAATTTCGTCCGAGCCGCACAACATGCAGGAAATATTGGTACAGACACAAATTTTGTGTTTACCAACCGGTTTTAATTCATACATTGAATAAAAACTGGCAACTTCATAAACAGCGATTGATTCCATCTCCAGGTATTCAGCAACAGCGTCAATTAAATCATCGTTCAGGTAACCGCCGTTCTGATCCTGGGCAATACGTAAAGCAGACATAACCGCAGACTGTTTTTTATCTACCGGATACTTTGCAATCCACTCGTCTATTTCTTTTCGGGACGAATCGCTAAGTAATGCAACTTTATTATTATGCTGTTTGCGTAACATCATCGGTCAATTTCTCCAAACACGATATCCATGGTACCAATAACAGCAACCACATCAGCCAGCATATGGCCTTTGGTCATTTCATCCATTGCCGCTAAATGCGCAAAACCCGGTGCACGAATTTTTAAACGGTACGGCTTGTTGGCACCATCAGAAACAAGATAGGTTGCAAACTCCCCTTTAGGATGTTCAACCGCTGTATACACTTCACCCTTTGGTAATGTAAAACCTTCGGTAAAAAGTTTAAAGTGATGTATCAACGATTCCATATCAGCCTTCATATGTTCACGGGTTGGTGGCGTTAACTTATGGTCGTCTAACATTACCGGGCCAGGGTTCTGACGTAACCAGTTAATACACTGTTTGATAATTCTGTTGGACTGACGCATTTCCTCAACGCGAATCAGGTAACGGTCGTAACAGTCACCTTCTACGCCGACCGGGATGTCAAAGTCGACCTTGTCGTAAACTTCGTATGGTTGCTTTTTACGTAAGTCCCATTCGATACCTGAACCTCGTAACATTGGGCCGGTAAAACCTAGGTTCATTGCACGTTCAGGTGAAACAACGGCAATACCAACGGTACGTTGTTTCCAGATACGATTATCTGATAAAAGTGTTTCATACTCATCGACATAACCGGGGAAACGATTGGTAAAGTCTTCGATAAAATCAAGTAATGAACCATCACGCGCTTTATTTAAACTTTCAGTTTGTTGTTCGTTGCGGTATTTTGTTTTCTTTTCGTAACGTGGCATACGTTCAGGTAAGTCACGGTAAACACCACCGGGCCGGTAGTAAGCTGCATGCATACGTGCGCCGGACACGGCTTCGTACATATCCATTAAATCTTCACGTTCACGGAAGGCATACAGGAAAACAGTCATTGCACCTATATCGAGCGCGTGTGTACCTATCCACATTAAATGGTTAAGAATACGTGTTATCTCATCAAACATAACACGAATATACTGCGCACGTTCCGGTGCATGTACACCAAGTAATTTTTCCAGTGCCAATACATAACCATGTTCGTTACACATCATCGATACATAATCGAGTCGGTCCATGTAAGGAATGGTCTGGTTATACGGTTTGCTTTCGGCCAGTTTTTCAGTTGCACGGTGTAATAAACCAACATGCGGGTCGGCACGTTCAATGACTTCACCGTCCATTTCCAGTACAAGGCGTAATACACCATGTGCTGCCGGATGCTGTGGGCCAAAGTTTAAAGTATAGTTTTTAATTTCAGGCATCATTCTTTCCTGAAGTAGATTCATTGGCTGCTGAAATTGCATTCATTGCCAGTGATGCTTCTGTTTGTGCATAGCGGTGATCGTGCCGGATAACACGAGGCTGGTTTACACGCGGGTCGATGGAAACAGGTTGATAGATAACACGCTTTTGTTCGTTGTCGTAACGCATTTCAACATTACCAGACAACGGAAAATCTTTGCGGAACGGATGGCCAATAAAGCCATAGTCCGTAAGGATACGTCGTAAATCCGGATGACCTTCAAAGATAATACCAAACAGGTCAAACGCTTCACGTTCAAACCAGTCTGCACCTTTCCAGATATCGATGACCGAAGCCACTATCGGCGGCTCGCCATCTAAAAAGGTTTTAACACGAATACGATGATTGTTTTTAATTGATAGTAACTGATAAGCAACCGCAAAACGCGGACCTTCCCAGTTTGAATCATCGTAAGCACTATAATCAACGCCACAAATATCAACGACCTGTTCACACTGAAAAGCCGGATCGTCATGAAGTAGCTGGCAAACTTCATGCAGGTTTTCCCGGTTTGCAATTACGTTAACTTCATTAAAGGCAACAACAACTTCTGTTACTTTGCCATTTAATGTGCTGCGTAGTTTCTCGGCTAATTGATTATAATATTCAGACATAGGTAAATTTTCAGTCGCTTTTTTTAAGTTCGTGCAATCGTATTGGTACGACGAATTTTATTTTGTAATTGTAAAATACCATATAGCAGGGCTTCTGCTGTTGGCGGGCAACCTGGCACATAAATATCAACCGGTACAATGCGATCACAACCACGCACAACCGAGTAAGAATAATGATAATAGCCACCACCGTTTGCACAGGAACCCATTGATATGACCCAACGTGGTTCAGCCATCTGGTCATAAACCTTGCGCAGGGCCGGTGCCATTTTATTAACCAGTGTTCCGGCAACAATCATTACATCTGACTGGCGTGGGCTGGGTCGGAAAATAACACCCATTCTGTCCATATCATAGCGTGCTGCTGCTGCCTGCATCATTTCTACCGCGCAACATGCCAGACCAAAAGTCATTGGCCATAAAGAACCGGTTCTTGCCCAGTTTATAAGTGCATCGGCACTGGTTGTAAAAAAGCCCTGTTGTTCAAGACTTTTTTCTATAACACGCCCAGGCTCAGGGTTTTGCGGATCCAGCGGTTTTATAGTCGGGTCGGTAAACGTCCCTTCTATATAATTAGAATCAGACATATTTGCACCTACTCCCATTCCAGAGCCCCTTTCATCCACTCATAGATAAAGCCTATAACTAAAATACCGAGGAATATCACCATAGCAATATAACCAAACACACCTATTTCTTCGAGTACGACCGCCCAGGGAAACAGAAAAGCGATTTCCAGGTCGAATATAATAAACAGGATGGCAACAAGGTAGAAACGAACATCGAATTTAAGCCGGGAATCTTCAAAGGCTTCAAAGCCACATTCATAAGGCGAGTTTTTTTCTGCATCAGGTTTGACGTTACCCGTCATGTAACTCATGCTAAAGCCTAAAACTATCATAATCGAACCGACAGCCAGGCCGACAATAATAAAAATGAGCACTGGTAAATAATTTTCCAGCATGGATTGCTCCCCCTTATGAACATGTTGGTAGCTTTAACGCTACTCTTAATTCTGTACATGTTAGTTTTTAAGTGCCAAGCAGTCTAGGCGCACTGTGGTTACGTGTCAAGCATACCAAAAGAGATATTATTTAATAAAATCAATGTATTACGTTATTTTAGGGAGGTATAAAAAAATTCAGTTCTAAATTATTAATAAAATTTATAGTCGATAAGCCATTTATAAAAGATATAAACAGCCAAAGCAGTAGCAGGAATGAAATCGTGAATGATGTTAGTCGTGATAAACCGCTAAACAGTTTCGCCCTGCAGCCTTTGCTTTATAAAGAGCCTTGTCGGCAGCACGTACAAAATCTTTTAATGTCGCAAAATCATTCTTATCTATATGGGATGCAATACCAATAGATACCGTTGGCGCCACAAGCTGACCATCGATTCTTACCTTGAGTTGCTCAGAATATAATTTTAAAAGCCGGTTCAGCATACTTTCGGCAATCTCTGAAGTTGCCCCCGGCAGCATTAAAATAAATTCGTCTCCACCGTAACGTGCAAG